>NZ_CEYAVF010000001.1:141253-214483 GCF_982785585.1 Reinekea sp.
ACTTACCACAACCTGACCGGCGGTATCGTTGCGTTGCATCGTGGAGTCAAGGCATGAGCGAATGGCTGTGGCCGGTGCAGAAGCTGGTAAATGATGCGCTGACCTACGATCCGATTGCCCAGCAAAAAATGGTCGCCCTAGCCGGTAAATCCCTAGTGTTAGTGGTGACCGAGCCAAAGGTGGCGATTAGTGTCTCGATCGAAGCCAATGGCTTTGTATTTTTTCAGAACGGTCAAATTGAAGCCTATGATGCCCGTGTCGCCGGCACGGCAGCAGACCTGCTCGCGGTGCTGCGCGCCACGGACCGAACTGCCGCGATGATGGCCCACCAGATCAATATAGAGGGTGACACGCGCACCTTCTTCGCCATTCAGGACATTCTGGCCCATCTCGACATTGACTGGGAAATGGCCATCGGCGACAAGATTGGCGATCTGGCGGCTCATGTGGTGGCCGACGGCCTGCGGTTTTTAGGTGGCATGGCCCGTCAGCACTTTGCCTCAGCCAGCCGCACCAGCCGGAACTATTGGCGTGAGGAATCCGGTCTCTTGGTGCCCAGTGATCTGTGGCAGCGTCATCAGTCGCAAGTTCAGACGGCGCGTAACGACGTTGAGCGGGTGGCGGCGAAGATCAGTCGGCTTGCCCAGCGACTGGCGGCCGCGACGGCGGATCCAGGCGCATGAGCCTGGTGCGCGCGCTGCGCATTCTCTGGGTCTTCAGTCGCTACCGGCTCGATACCCTGCTGCCCCGTCAGTCTATGCCGTTGCTCTTGCGAGTCTTTATCTTTTGTTCGCCGTTGCGTTGGCTCAGTTCCGCGCAGGCTAATGAAGGTCGGCGCCTGCGGTTGGCCTTGGAGCACTTGGGGCCGGTCTTTATCAAGTTTGGCCAAATACTGTCGACCCGACGCGATCTGTTGCCGGCGGAAATGGCCGACGAGCTAGCCTTCTTGCAAGATCGAGTGGCACCCTTTCCCGGCACTGATGCCCAAGCCATCGTCGAAGCCCAGCTGGGTCAGTCGGTGACCGAGTTGTTTGCCCGCTTTGATCTAGAGCCTCTGGCGTCAGCATCGATCGCTCAGGTGCATTCGGCCTTATTGTTTGATGGCCAAGAAGTGGTCGTTAAGGTGATTCGGCCCGGCATCGAGCGCACCATCCGCAAAGATCTGGGCGTGATGAAGCTGCTGGCCCGCCTGTTGCGCCTCAGCGCCGATGGCAAACGCTTGCGCCCGCTCGAGGTGGTCGAGGAATTTGAGCGCACCATTATCGATGAGCTTGACCTGCTGCGCGAGGGCGCCAATGCCGCGACCTTGCGACGCAACACCCTGGCCGACGGGGAGCTCTATGTCCCGGAGGTCCACTGGCAATACACCCGCAAACAGGTCCTAGTGCTGGAACGCATCTATGGCACGCCAGTCTCGGATATAGCCGCCTTGACGGCCGCACAAATCGACTTCAAGGTGCTCGCCGAGCGGGGCGTGCGGATCTTCTTTACCCAGGTCTTTCGCGATTCGTTTTTCCACGCCGATATGCATCCGGGCAATGTTTTTGTCGATATCAGCACGCCCGCCGACCCAAAGTATATCGGCATTGACTGCGGTATTGTCGGCTCCTTGTCGCAAGAAGATCAGAACTATTTGGCCCAGAACTTATTGGCCTTCTTTAATCGGGATTATCATCTGGTGGCGCAGCTGCATGTTGAGTCGGGTTGGGTGCCCGCTACGACGCGAGTGAATGAGTTTGAAGCCGCCATCCGCAGCGTCTGCGAACCCATCTTCGAGCGGCCGATCAGCGAAATATCCTTTGGTCTATTATTAGTGCGCCTGTTTCAGACCGCGCGGCGTTTCGATATGACGGTGCAACCGCAGCTGGTCCTGCTGCAAAAAACCCTTCTGAATATCGAGGGCTTGGGTCGCCAGCTCTATCCTCAGTTGGATCTTTGGCAAACCGCCAAGCCCTTCCTCGAAACCTGGGTCAAGGAGCAGGTTGGGCCCAAGCGATTGCTCAAGGCGATCACACAACATGGCCCAGGCTGGCTCGCTAAGGCCCCGCTGATGCCCGATCTAATACACGATGCCCTGGTCCAACTGCGTCGCCTCGGCAGCGCCGAAGATCGACAGCAGAGTCAAATAGCCGACATAATTCGCACTCAGAAGCGTCAAGGAATTGCCACGTTGCGTAGGGTGCTCGCGTTAGCGGTGCTGGTCGCTGGCCTTTGGTTTACCCCAGTCGAGACACTGTTCAGTGGTCTATCCGCCGGACAATGGCTACTCCTGGTCAGTGCCGCGCTGTGCTTAGTTTGGCCTTGACGTCCTTGGCACAGCCCGAAAAATTTAATCACCCCCGCTTGCGTTGGTGCTCAGAATGGGCAGAAAACGCATAAAATCACCTAAACAGAGAATGAGATGATTGATATCCTGAACAAACTGGCCGAAACTCTGGATCAGCGTAAGGGCGCAGCCGCCGACAGCTCTTATGTCGCCTCCCTATACGCCAAGGGTCTCGATAAGATCCTAGAAAAGGTCGGTGAAGAGGCGTTTGAGACGGTTCTCGCCGCTAAGAATCTGGAACAGGACGCCGCTCAACGCGACAAACTGATCTACGAAACTGCCGATCTCTGGTTTCATACCCTGGTCATGATGAGCCATCTTGACATCAAGCCAGACGAGATCCTCCAAGAGTTGGCACGCCGTGAAGGATTATCGGGCTTGGCTGAGAAAGCCAGTCGGCTTAAATAGGGGGGGAGTTATGACCGATTGTTTGTTTTGTCGTATCGTGGCCGGTGAAATTCCGGCCAACAAGGTCTACGAAGACAGTCAACTGATTGGCTTTTGGGATATTGCGCCCAAGGCGCCGGTGCATGTGCTGCTGATTCCCAAGCAACATATCACCAGCTTATATCATATGAATGATAGCAATCAGGGGCTAATTCAGGCCATGATAGTGGCCGCACCGGTGTTAGCCCAGGAAATGGGTTTGGCGGAGGGTTTTCGCTTGATTGCCAACACCGGTGAAGCTTGTGGTCAAACGGTGCACCATGTGCACTTTCATATTTTAGGCAGCTTTACCGACGCCGGTGATACCGGGTTTCCAGCATAGTTTTACTCAGCGAGGACGTGACAATGGGTTTTGGTGGTATTTCAATTTGGCAAATGTTGATCGTGTTAGCGATCGTAATTCTAGTGTTCGGCACCAAGCGCCTGAAAAATCTCGGCGGTGATGTCGGCGGTGCGATTAAGAGCTTTAAAAGTGCAATGACCGAAGGTGATAAGGCAGAGGAAAAGAAGACGCCGGACTCCCTGGAAAAGAAAGACAGCGGCGACGCCAATTTCTCTGAAGTCAAAGCCGACGAAAAATCAACAGTTGAAGACAAGTAGTTTTTCGTTTTGGTAACTCGTTAAGGGTGCCTTGGCACCCAACAACGTGAGGGTAACAGGATGTTTGACATTGGATTTGCCGAACTGCTGCTATTAGCGGTTATCGGGATGGTGGTGATTGGCCCGGAGCGACTGCCAGGGGTAGTGAGCACGGTAGGTCGGCTCATGGGTAAGGCGCGTCGCTTTATGACGTCGCTGCAAGGCCAGATCGAGCAAGAAATGAAGCTCGACGAATTGAATAAAAAGATTATGGCCGAGACCGAAGATCTTGATTTTACCAAAAATACCAGCAAGCCTGCCGATGACGACGAATTTGATGATGACGAAGCTGCGGTGCCCACGGTAACGCCAACTCATGACTTGCCGGAAGCACCCGGCTATACGCCGAAGGCAGACACCCAACAGGTAGAACAGACCGATGACACCGAGAAATCCTAGCCAATTTTCCATGCCCTTGGTTGAGCACTTGCGCGAACTGCGCGATCGCTTGCTGCGCAGCGTGGTCCTGATCGTCGTAATTTTTATCGGTTTGTATTTCTTTTCTGGTGACATTTACATGGTGTTGGTTGAGCCGCTTAATACCCTTTTGCCCGACAAGGAGAACGCGTCGCTAATTGCCACGGGTGTTGCCTCGCCCTTTTTGGTGCCACTGAAATTAGCCTTTGTGATGGCCGCCTTGCTGGCCATGCCCTATATCCTGCACCAAATTTGGGGCTTTATTGCCCCGGCGCTCTACAAGCATGAGCGCAAGCTCGCCATACCGCTCTTTATCACCAGTGTTATTCTATTTTACGCCGGTGTCGCCTTCGTCTATTTTGTTGTCTTGCCACTGGTGTTTGGTTTTTTTACGGGCGCCGGGCCAGAAGGTATCGCGATCATGCCGGATATTTCCAATGTCTTGGATTTTTGTCTAAAGATGTTTTTCTCCTTCGGGTTGGCCTTTGAAATCCCGATCGCAACCTTCTTACTGGTGCGCTCTGGGCTTGTCTCAGTCGAGTCGTTAACGACCAAAAGGCCCTATATCTTCGTCTGCTGTTTCGTGTTCGGCATGCTACTGACGCCGCCCGACGTGATCTCCCAAAGTATCTTGGCGATACCGATGTACGCCCTGTTTGAGATGGGCCTCCTGATGAGTCGCTTTTTGCCCAAAACCACTCGGGCGGACGCTGACGCTGAAAAAGAATCGGAAGCGAGCAGCTGATTTTCGGCAAGCTAAGCGCTAAAGTCTAATAGGCCTAGGCTGCTTAGACTCATATCCCACGAGTAGAGCCCCCCATTTGACTAACAATTTTGGTGCTACACAATGGGTAGTCAAATGGGGGTACCGTGCGCCGGGAGGGCTCAGTCGTGTCAAAATGGGCGACAGGTTCGTACTCCGGAACTACAATTTAGCCTACGGTTAAGCTAGGCAGCGGTTGCTAGGTTATTTGTTATCTGCAGCAGAATACAGAGAAGGGTCGAAAATGGATCGATACGCCGTCTTAGGTCATCCAATCACGCACAGTCTGTCGCCACAGATTCATGCATTGTTTGCCCGCCAGACTAAACAGACGCTTGACTACTCAGGTATTGAGTTACCGGTCAGCAGTTTTGAAACCCGAGTGTGGCAGCTGTTTAAAGACGGCTATGCGGGCTTCAATGTCACCGTTCCGTTTAAGGGCGACGCCTTTGATTTTGTTGATGAAATGACCGATCGGGCGCGACGTTCGCGCTCTATTAATACTCTGAAAAAATTAGCCGATGGCCGCATCTTTGGTGATACCACAGATGGCGTCGGTCTGTTGACCGATATTCGTGATCACCTGGGCTGGCCCTTGGAGCACCAAAATATTCTTTTACTCGGTGCGGGCGGCGCCGTTCGCGCGGTAATTGAACCGCTTCTAGACGCCAATCCAGCGAACCTAGTGATCGCTAACCGCAGCGCGCAAAAGGTCGAAGAACTGGCTGATGATTTCCCCGCCATATCGCCTTCAACCTTTGACGAGCTATCCGGTCAGTTCGATATAGTAATCAACGGCACATCGGCTAGCCTCTCCGGTCAGGTGCCGCCCTTACCCGATGGTCTGATCAATGCCGGCACCAAGTGTTACGACATGATGTATGGTAAAACTCCGACGTCTTTTTTACGCTGGTCGGCCGAAAATGACGCCCTAGCCTGTGCCGACGGATTGGGCATGTTAGTCGCTCAAGCGGCGGAAAGTTTTTACATATGGCGTGGTGTGCGACCGGACGTGGCACCGGTAATCGAAGCCCTGCGCAAGTCGCTGGCCGATTGAGCGGATGATGCCTGACACCGTGCCGGAGCGGCCTGACTTTGCTATGACCGCGCTAAAAGTCTTTGGTTTCTGCGCGCCAGCAGATTCAGTTCTTGCTTGCCCACATCGGCTCCGCGGCCTGTTTGCAGCGGTTATCCTGGCATTGCTGGGCACCACCACCTTGGCCCATGATCGGCAGGCGTCACTTTACGCCAGCGCGGCGCCAGTCCAATTGTCGGCGCCAGGCGTCGGTTTATCGTTGGCAACAACGGTCGGCAACCGCACCGTGATCGGCGTCGGTGTGCTTTGGCCGGAACCGCGCGAGCAGGAGGACAGTGGCGCCCGACTGTCGCTGGACGCTCGGCTCTTATACAGCTCTGAGCGGGATACCCATTGGTATCCTCAGATTGGCCTTGTCTGGCTGCCATCCGAGCCAACAGTGCAGGGCTGGGCGGGCATCGGTTTTCAGCGTCAATGGACGCCCGAAGTGGGCTTCTTTGCCGAGACCTTGTGGCAACCCAGTGAGAGTCAGTATCGGCTCCAAGTTGGTCTGCGTATTTGGCTGGATAGTTTTTCATCGCTCGACGCTCGCGTGCGCGCAGCCGATCCGGTCGGGGTCGTTTATGAAGGCGGTCGCATCATGGTCCAGGCTAGCGATGAGGTCGAGGAACTCGATGTGAGCGCGAGCGCAGCCCAGATGACGGCCATACAGGCCCGGCCGGTGTCCCTGGCCACGGTGGCGCCTGCCCCGGTTGACCAGCCAAAGTCCACGCAGAGCGCGAATGCGCCTGCCTCAGGGGCTATCGCGCTAGTCAGCCAAGCAGACACCTGGTATTTGCAGCTGGGACTTTTCCGACAAGTTGCATCGATTAAACCATTGGTCGAGGATCCGCGTCTCGACGTCTATCAAAGCCAGTTGATCCGTTGGTATGATGTGTCCGTTTCGGGTACTCGAGTACTGTTGGGCCCGTTGAGTCGAGCCCAAGCGACCCGCCTCAAGGCGACGTTGCGCAGCCAGGAGCTGAGCAGTTTTCTCTATCAACGGCCCAATTAAACGGTTCAATCCATGGCTTGCCGTTCACCCATGCCACCTCAGGAGCACCCGA
The DNA here is from genome assembly GCF_982785585.1 of Reinekea sp. Lineage (NCBI taxonomy): Bacteria > Pseudomonadati > Pseudomonadota > Gammaproteobacteria > Oceanospirillales > Saccharospirillaceae > Reinekea > Reinekea sp. The sequence continues at coordinate 147,988 of NZ_CEYAVF010000001.1, forward strand.
TGTCTAGACGTTTAAAATGGTTTATTGCGTTTGACCTTATCGTCATAGGCATCCTGTTGATTGTCTATTTCGCACCCCTGGGTGAGCAACGACCGGCCATCAGCACTGCGGGAGATGCATTGCTGGGTCAGGAGCTGTTACACAGTGCCGGATGCATCGCTTGCCACAGCCAGGAAGGGGGGCCGGCGATGGCCGGTGGTCCCCGTTTGGACACGCCGTTTGGCGATTTTTATGCACCCAATATTAGTTCCAGCCTAAGCCATGGCATTGGCGCCTGGAGTTTGGTGGAATTTGAAGCCGCCCTGCGGCAGGGGGTTAGCCCGGCCGGATTACCCTACTACCCGGCCTTCCCCTTCGCCAGTTATCGCAGCCTGACGGATGCGGATGTCGTGCATCTCTATCAGGCGCTGCTTGCGACAGAACCGGTAGATCAGGCCTCCGAGCCGCATCGGTTGGCCTTCCCCTTCAATATTCGCCTTGGCTTAAAGCCTTGGCGTTGGTTGTTTGCGACCACCCGGTCGTTAGAAATCGATCAGGGTAGCGAACTCGGGCGCGGCCGCTATTTGGTCGACGCAGTCGGCCACTGCGGCGAGTGCCACAATCCGCGCAACAGCCTGGGCGCCTTTATACCGCCTTACCTTGGGGGCAATAGTCTGATCCCGGGCGGCGTTGGCGCCCCGCCTATTCATGGTGCCGCCCTCTTGGCACGGGATTGGACCGCAGACGACATAAGCTACTTTCTCGCCGATGGCTTGCTACCCGATGGCGATGTGGTGGGCGGTAGCATGGTGGAGGTGATCGAAATGGGTACCAGTCATTTGAACCAAACTGATCGCGATGCCATTGCGGCCTATCTGCTGTCGTTGGTGCCACGCGGGCGCTGAGCTCCGGCAAGGGGTTTTGACAAGCGCTCGATGATCGGGCCGAATAGGCCCATTGACCACAGGAATATTATTATGAACAATTTGCAGACCTTGCTCGCAGCGGTCTATGACCAGCCGGACAGGCTCGTCTTTACCGAGGTGTTGGCCGCAATTGACACCGAGTTTGATTTTACCGCGACGGCTTTCAGCAATGGCGAATTACGCAATTCGGCACTGGAAAACCAAGGCTCATGCCGAGTGCTGAGTTTTGCGCATCAGGCTGGCTTGTCCGAGATTCACACCCTGAGCCTATTTGCCGAACACTATCGGTCGGTCTTGTCCGATCCGCAGGGTGACAATCACGCCAATATCCGGCAGTTTATGCAGCGGGGTTGGCGCGGTGTCAGCTTTGCACAGACGCCATTGGTGAAGCGGGCAGCTAACACGGACTGAGCGAGTCAGGTTTAACGAACGTCGTTTAGCGTCATATACACCAGGGTTTGGTTCAGCAGCTGATAGGCTATTTCGCCAAAGGTAATGGGCCCGGTGATGTGGCCGGTTTTCTTTCCTTCCAATTCGGAATACAAGAAGTTCAGAATGCAATTGCATGAAAAGGCAATGTTCGCAGTGTCATTCTTCTTCACGGCCTGATCGAAGGCCTGAACATAATCCGGCACCGGCGTGGCAAAGCGATAGCTTACGCCCTTAAACACTGGGGCATAGAGCTCGACCTGGCCAGTATTGGCATGGATCTGTTGTATGCTGACATTCACCTTGATACCAGAATAATCGGCAACCAATGGCAGGCGGGTATCCAAACCTTGGCCGGCGATGTAATCCGCTAAGCTGCTGGGAACCCCATCAATCAGACAGTCTTTGACTGAAAAATCTGTCGTTGGGAATTCGATAACCGGTCCCGCACCCTCCTCGAACAGATTAATAATACTCACATTGGCACTTTGGCTGTCCGGTAAGGGCACATGGATCGCGACCGCCTGCTGGCTTATTAGCACACCGCCGCTTGGACCAAAGGCGACCTGAGCCGCACTGCCGTCATTCAAGTGGAAGCCTGAAATCCAACCCACGATGGGGGTGAAAAACATATTGGCGAACTCCGGTGCATTTTGGGCGTAATTCAAGTGCACCTGCGATGCCGCCGGCAATATCAGCAATGTAAAACCATGGGGTGGGGCATCCTGGGCAATGCGGGCAATGGTATTGTTATCGTAGACGGTGATGCGCGGTGGATTATGTTGTTGGGTGCCATTTATGGTGTGAACGAAGAGTTGTTCGCGGCTAACCTTGCCGCCGTCCCTGTCCATAAAATAGGGAATGGTGCCACCGATCCAATTCCCGGCGGGCAACTGTGCCAGCAGGCTTTCATCACCCGCAATGGACATAAATTCACCCTGCTGAATTTTTAAGATTACCGTGGCCAGGTCGAACATTTGGCTATCGAGATTGATTTTGACTTGATTTGACATTGGGTCATCCTAATTATTGGTTTGCCGCCAGGCGGTTAATAAGGCTAATTTCATCCGACATCGTCTGAGCATTATGGATAAAGAAACTGTGTAATTGTTCAATATTAAGCGGGTCACGATTGCGTCGATAACTGCTTTTCAAGCGCGACAAGAGCAGTCGGTAATTTATTTTTTCCGAATTAAGTAGGCCATCGTCTAGCAATAAATTTTTCCATATATTGTCGGTAACCGGTGGCAATTGAATGCGCGTCTGATCCTGTTGCTGTCCCAGCAGCTCGGTTAACAGGCGCAGCTCGGGAATTAGGTTGCGGGCATTGTGTTTAAAGAAGAGTTGCAGGTTGCGGACTATATCCAAACGCTCATATTCATCATAGGTCAGCAGGTAGCTCCGACTGTTTCGGGCGAGACTCAGACGCAGCGCCATATTTTGGCTCTCCAAGTCCAGTTCGCCGGTGAGCAATTGGTGCCATAAGGGGTTCTTGGTGCCAGGCAGCACTAGGCGATTTCTTGCGCCACCATTGGGGTTGGTATGGGCATTCGGCTGATTCTCCGAAGCCCCCAGTATTTTAAATTCCTGCTGCAGTTGCTGGGCATGACGAATAAAAAAAGTGCGCAACTCGGCAACCGATTTTTGCATAACCTGGCCACTGTTGGGATTCTTGTGAACCTCAAGTTTTAATCGCGACAACAGTAATTTCAGCGGCAGCAGGCGCGTGGTGAGTTTTAGTTGATCGGTTAATACCTGGCGCCAAATTGGATTGGATTCCAGCGGCAATAGGGCGATGTTGTGCGGCGTCTGCTGGCCGCCCGTCATATCGCGCACCTCGCCCTCGACCAAGCCGAGGCCAATGCCGAGCAGGCCACTGATCATCTCGGGGCTGAGATTGCGCGAGAAAGCGATATGGATGGTATCGGCCAGTTCGCGCGTAATGGTCTTGTGCTCCTCACCGAGAAAGGCCGGTGGACGATTGGCCGACATGTCTGCCAACTCAGCCTGGCTGAGGGTTGCTTCGATATAGGTGTTTACATGACCGAAGCGGATATGTTGCCAACGATGTATTACCTGTGGACCTTTTTTGTTGCCAGTTAGGAAGCCAAAAATATTTTTCTCAGGCTGCTTTTCAACGATAAAGGTCAGTGAATTGGAATCGCTGGCCAATTCAATGTCTTTAATAATCCAGGGGGAATAGAGCCCAAGCAATTGGGCCAGATCGTGAGTCTTTAAACTGTCCATAGTTTTTACCTGCCAGCTACCGTATAGGTTGGGAGTTTCTACTGCCTGTTCCAACGGGTTATTTGCCGCCTTACAGTAACTTCTTGAAAAGTCATATTCCATACGCTTAAGGGGTCAAAAATATTTTCAAAATGAACACAGTACGAAGGATCTGTTGCTCGGCTCGATGGGTGTTTAATTAATTTCAATATTATTGACCTAGCTCACAAAGTGATTAGGGTTCCAAATTTCACTCGGGGTGCATTTACCTGCTCAGCATCCGCCAACCCGGTGCCGCAACTAACGGTAAAGCTGTCGCGCTCGGTCAGGGGTGGTTACAATGCTCTTTTTCGTAACCGGACCAAGTCATGCTCAGCTATCAACATCAGTACCACGCCGGCAATCACGCCGATGTGTTGAAACATTGGTTGCTCGTGGAATGCCTGGTGCATATGCGAAAAAAAGACACCCCCTTTGATTACATCGACAGTCACGCCGGGTCCGGGCGCTATCGACTTGACTCGCAGGAGGCGCAAAAAACCGGGGAATACAAGCTCGGTATTGCTAAACTGATCGATAAAGACTGGCCCGAGCTGTCAGCCTACCTCGATCTGGTGCGCGCCGATCTGGGCAAGCAGCAATACCCGGGTTCACCGGAAATCGTCAATCGGCTGCTGCGCCATGGTGACCACAGCTCTTTGTTTGAATTGCACAGTCAGGCGGTGCGCGAATTGGAAAAAAACTGCGCTCGCAAACGTCAGACGCAGGTCCGCTTTGAAGACGGTCTGGCGGGTATGAGCGCGCTCTTGCCGGTGCACAGTCGGCGCGCATTGGTGCTGGTTGACCCATCCTATGAGGTCAAGACGGAATACGACGCGGTGACCAGTGCCGTTGAAAAGGCCTGGAAAAAGATGAGCCAAAGTACTATTTTACTCTGGTACCCGGTGGTCGAGCGCAGCCGAATTGACCGCATGGAACGCCGCCTGGTCCGCTCGGGCATTAAAAACATGCAATTGTTTGAGATGAGCGTTGCGGACGACGGAGCGCGTGGCATGACCGGCTCCGGTCTCATTGCAATCAATCCTCCCTGGACCGTTGCAGCGCGTTTTAATAAGTTGTTTCCGCTCGTCTCGGCGGCCTTGTCGAGTGACGGCACCAGCCGTACCCGGGTGAAGATCTTAACGGCGGAGTAACGCCTGCCGGGTCGCACCGTCTCTTAACCTGCGGCGCCTGAGCGCCTGCCTTGGAGCACCAGATGATTTTTCGACAACTCTATGATATTACCTCGTCGACCTATACCTATTTGTTGGCCTGTGAGGAAACCGGTGCAGCGGTCTTAATTGACCCAGTTTTTGAGCGGGTGCAACGCGATTTGGCCCTGCTTAAGGAACTTAACCTAAAGCTGGAATTCGCCCTCGATACCCATTGCCATGCCGATCATGTGACCGCGGCCTGGTTACTGAAGCAAAAGACCGGTTGTCAGATTGGCACAGCAGCCGTGACCCAGGCCGATGAGGTCGACCGCCCGCTCCAGCATGGTGATCTGCTTGCCTTTGGCCAAGAGTCACTGCGCGTGATCGCAACGCCCGGGCACACTAACGGTTGTTTGAGTTTTGTCAGTACCGATCTGAGTCGGGTCTTTAGCGGAGATGCCCTGTTGATTCGCGGCTGCGGACGATGCGATTTTCAACAGGGTGATGCCAAGACCCTATTTCAGTCGATCACCGAGCAGCTCTTCACCTTGCCGGCTGAATGCCTGATCTACCCGGGCCACGATTACAATGGTCGTACGGTCAGCACCGTGGCCGAGGAACAGGCATTCAATGCCCGCGTCGGCGGTGGCGCCTCAGAACAAGACTTTGTTGGCTATATGGCCGCAATGCAACTGCCGCACCCGAAACTGATCGACCATGCGGTGCCGGCCAATTTAAAAAGTGGCCGACCCGACGCCGACGCCATGCCCGCCGAACCGAGTTGGGCACCGGTTTACTTCACCTTCTCCGGCGTGCCCGAGGTGACGGTCGAATGGGTGCTCAATAACCGAGAGCGGGTCCAGATCCTCGATGTGCGCGAAGCTCATGAGCTGGAAAGTCCGGTCGACCGGCTGGTTGATACCCGTATTATTCCATTGGCAGAACTGCGTGGCCAAACCGATAGCTTGTCGCGTGACCGACCGATTGTTTGCCTATGCCGATCCGGGCGTCGTTCTGCCATGGCCGTGAATATTCTCCAAAAAGCGGGCTTCACCGAGGTGGCCAATATTGCCGGTGGTATTCTGCGCTGGCAGGAATTAACCTAACCGAGTTCGTTTGGCGCCGATCGGCGCCAAACGAATCACCAGGAACTGATATGAATATCGATGCCCTGCTACAGGCCGAGACGCATTTTTTTCAGCGCTACCCAGGTGGCTTTGACGACCCGGCGCTGCTGCCGAGTGTAAAGAAGCATCGCGTTGAGAAGATGGTCGCTCAATGCCAAGAAGCCTTTGCTACGACGGCCTTTACCCATACCGAAGAGGTGGTGCAGAACTGGATCAAGATCGTCGGTCGGTCGTCGATGGTGTCCCTGTTTGAAAAACCAAAATTCAAAGATTGCTTAAATAGCCTGTCACCGCAAGATAAGCAACAGGCGGTCGAGGCCCTCTATGAGCAGCTGCACGGTGACGCCGAGTTAGGCCTGAACACCTTGGTCACCCTGTTCGAGCGGCACAAGATGGCCAAGTGGTCGATCCTCTCCGTTGTACCGGCCTACTTTAGGCCAAGCGTCGAGGTCTTTGTTAAGCCGACCACCGCCAAGGGAGTGATTGCGCATTTTGAGCTCGACGGACTGGTCTATCATTCGCGGCCTAGTTGGTCTTTTTATCAGGCCTATCGCGCCGAGATCCGCGCCATGAAGGAGCTGGTGGATGTTAATCTGGCCCCCAACAACGCGGCTTTTTCAGGGTTTTTAATGATGTCGATCTCAGGATTAAAATAACCAATCCTATTCTAACCTGCCGAGACGCCGCCAATTGACCTTGAACCGAACTGTAGTTACCTTAGGTGGCTCAGACAAACGAAAGTTATCGATGCCGCCCCGATTGATCAAATCCCTATCCGGTTACATCCTGTGCCTGTGCAGCTGGTTGATACTGACCTTGGCTGCGCCTCTGAGTGCCGCCTTGGGTGTCACCGAAGCGGGCTGGATGCGCCTCTGTTCGGCCCAGGGTGTGCATTGGGTTGCGTTGCCTGGCGAACGTCCCGCCGCCACCGTCGATGACCGCTGTACCTGCCTGTCCTCGCCTTTGGTCGCGTCCGACTATCCAACTTTGGCTGGCCCGGTACATGCCGCCAGCCCAGATGTTCCGATTCTATTGTCGGTTTTCAATGCTGCTCTCGTGGCCCGTGCCCAACCGCGAGCGCCGCCGACTCAGCGGTAATCTGCATGCCATGAAATTGAATACCTATCGGGCCTTTAGCCCGATGGACGATTAGCTGTTTGAACCCTATTGGAGACACCCATGAAAATATTATCCGCCGCGTTACTGTTCGTGCTTGCCACTTTGTCACTGCCGAGCTTTGCCGAGGGCGCGCTCGAAGTTCATCAGCCGTGGACGCGAGCCAGTGCCCCTGGTGCCCCGGCCGCAGGTTTTTTAAAAGTTATCAATCGGACCGACAGCGCAGACATCCTGCTCGATGTCTCCGGCCGCTTTGCTAAGCGCCTAGAATTGCATCAGTCCTTAATGGTCGATGGCATGATGAAAATGATCCACCAGCGTGACGGTGTCGCGATACCGGCCGGCGGCGAATTGATACTTGAGCCAGGCAGCTACCATCTGATGTTTATGGGCTTGGCTCAGCCCTTTGTCGTGGGTGAGACCTACAGCGTTCAACTGACCTTTCAACAGGCGGGTGTAATTGAGGTGATATTACCCGTCCTCAGTGCCGAACCTGGCAGCGACATGGCACATTAACCGTTGGCGAGGTTTTCGTCTGTGCCGCCTAATGTTGCGAAGCGGACATATCCAGTAGTTTAAAGCTGGTATGGCGCAGACGTCGGGAAATGGTTTCGGAAACTTTCCACAACAAGCGAAAGGCCAGGTGGGGTTGCTCCTCTGACATAAACTTAAGCTGGCGCCTGCTGGTAATGACAAACTGGGTCGTGCCCAATGATTCGGCCAAACCCGAGCGTGGAGCGCCATCGACCAGGGACAGTTCGCCGAAGGTTTGCGAAGCGCGCAAGACCACCAGCGGTTTGACCAGATTATCGGAGCCGGTCTTACTGATCCGAATGGCCCCGCTAATAATCAAACCCATATAGTCTGCCTGGGCGCCTTCATAAAAAATCACCTGACCCCGGTGGGCTTCATACGCGGTAAAATAGCGCGCCAAGATACGGATATCCTGCCAATTGAATTCATTTGCCCAATTGGTTTTATCAATCAGCTCGGCCACCGCGAGTGATGAAAATTTTATCGGTTTGAGTTTGTCCATCGCATCCTGACTGCGCAAAACAGCACGCAACAAATAAGTCCAGTCCCCAGTTAAGCACCGAACCGTACGCCAATCAAACAGTGGGTGTCGTGAATGTCGACTGCTTCTCATTTTGCTGCGCAAGCGCCAAGATTGCGCTGTATTGGGCGGGTAAAACCGGTGAAATACTCAAACGCGCTTGCCTTAAGACGAGCATGTCCGACAGTTCGACGGCGGCCTTGAGTTGCGCCAAGGTCACTGGCTGAGCCCAGCGTTGGCTGAATTGGATGTCGATCGCACTCCAACGTAGATTCGAGGCGCTGCTTTTAACATCGAAGTAGGGCGAGGCCGGGTCGACGGCATCGACATCATCATAGGGCGCGCTGATAACCCGTGCGCTGCCGACAATGGCCGGCACCGCGCAGGCCGAATGATAAATCAGCGCCACGTCCCCAATCTGCATCGTGCGCAGAAAATTACGGGCCTGATAGTTGCGAATACCGTTCCAAGGCTCGCCCGTGTTACCACGATCGGCCAGATCCAAAATAGAGAACTGGTCCGGTTCGGTTTTCAGTAACCAGATGGCGGCGGTCATGCTGGATTCCTCAGAGGTGGGTCGGCGCTGGTTGGCCTGAATTAGTTGGCCTGGATGGGGCCCTTTCGATAGACCCGAGCGTCACTGACGATGGCATCGAGCTGTATATCCCAAGGCTCCAGTGGTATACGAGCGACCTTCTGGCATTCATGGGCCACGCCGAGCATGGCAGGGCGTCTTGGCCAGTGTGCCGCACCGGCAAAGGTTCGATCGTAGTAGCCACCGCCCATGCCCAAACGGCCCCCCTGTGGATCGAAGCCGACCAGCGGCAAGAGCACCAGATTAAGCTGCCAAGGCTTGACCAGGGCGGTTTGATAGGGCTCTGGGATGCCGTACTTATTGGCTTGCATCGGGCTATCAGCATCATAGCGGGCAAAAAGTAGGCTGTTCTTAAAGCGATGCAGGACCGGTAAATAGAGTTCGATGCGCCAACGTCGACAGGCTGCGATCAGAGGTGACAGGTCTATTTCACCATCCATTGCGGTATAGAGTGCGATACGCGGCTTGCTGCCTTGGCCGAGCAGAGGTCTAAGGACTGTTAATAAACGCTCAGAGGCCAGCGCCTGTTGTTCGGCAGTGAGACTACGCCGACTCGCACGCAGCTGCTTTCGAAGTTGAACTTTGGCAGTTAGGGTGTTCATGGCGGCTCTGACACAAGAAAGTAAGCCAATCGTGCACGAAAGGGGGGGGGATGAAAACCGCTATCGGACCATCTTGCTGAGATGGCGTGGCGCAATGGCCAAAAAATTAATACCCCAGACTACCGCTATCACGTCAGACCTTGAACCAAGCAGTTCAAGGCGGGGACCTTCGCGATGAATTAGGCTTTCTGCAGAGCAGACATGCACACATCATCGGCTGAAAACCCCCTAAATTCGTAAAATAGGCTCGAGGACTTTTCGCGACTGGCAAATAGTCCAGGGATTGCTTTAAGTATAAGGGTATTTAGAAAAAAGACAGTCTTGACATTGGAATTAATTTTTAAAAACTCCATTCCATACCGTGGAATCATGCCCAATCGGCCGGAATTAGGGGGTTGCAGGCAGTTGATGTTTTTTGTGCAGCGCGATCCAGGGAGGCTAGTGGCGCTTAGGGCTCCAGCCAAGCGGAGGGAGTATGGTACTGCCAAGAATAAATGGTCAAAAAATCGGCACCGTCAGGTGAGCTTATTAGCGATGATTTAGATCTACAAAGGTTATGGCCGGAGTAATAAGAATATTAGGAGAAATTACCTATACTGAGGTCAGGGCTATTCGTCAATTTATTGGCACTTTGCATCAGTGGCTAGCGCTATTGCCGGCACCAACAGAATATTAAAATTCACGATCGTCTTGGAAGTTGAATCCGCTGGCATCCTTATCCTGAAACGGCATCGCAGCATCCAGCTTGGCACTCAACCGAGCGATAGCCGAGCGATCGTTATCATTGCTCGGTTTCGCTTCGAGCAGCTCGTGGGTCAGATTGAGAGCCGCCATAACTGCGATGCGTTCCACGCCAAAGACTCGGCCGGTATCACGAATTTCTTTCATCTTTTCATTCAGGGTGCTGGCCGCATCGGACAGTTGCTTTTCCTGGCCGGGCGGGCAGGCCACGCGGTAGTCGCGATCCAGGATGGAAACCGATAGCGTTTTTTGTTCAGTCATTGGGATGCTCCATGGCCTTAAGCCGTTCGATCATTGTTTCAACCCTCGACCGAGCCAATTCGTTCTGTTTTATCAACCGAGCTCGCTCGGCTTTCCATGCTGCGCGCTCGGCTTGTAACAGGTGTTTTTCCTGCTCGAGCCGTTTATATTCTTTGATCAGCGCGTCGATCTTGACTTCGAGCGCTAAAAAATCCTGATTCGACATTGAGTACCAAATCCTAAAATAACGATAAAACGAATACACTTCGGTGCAAGGCAGCCTCATTGTGTGAGAACTTAAGCCAAATGTCACTATAGCTCTTTAATAGATTGAAAATCCGTTAAAACAATAGTCTAGCGTGACATCCAAATGCAGTCGCTTGGTTTTCGCTCGAGTGGAAAATTAGTCGCCAGTCACTGATTCCAGTAGTTGAGCATGATAGCATGACGGCTTTAGTCTAATTTACCCAAATAGTGGGCCCTGCCATCCGCGGCGCACCCGTTTTGCCTTGGAGCATCCATGACCGTTAGCGATCAATCCGGTATTGAACTGCAGTACGCCGACCTTGCAATCCTCTTTAGAAAGATCGGTTCAAGTCTTGCGCCGAACTATTTACATGGCTCCTTAGCTGGGGTGCTGTCGGCCGGAAAACGCATGAGCCAGGACGACTGGCTGGACTGGGCGTTGGACCAGATGGCGCCCAGCGAGGCGCTCCTGGAGGCCCATATCACCGTGTTACAGGGTCTTTATTTTAAAACCCTCGGCGAGTTACAAGATGAAGGGCTCGCTTTTAGTCTGCTGCTGCCGGATGAGGACGCGCCGTTAGCGGACCGACTCGTTGCCCTCAGCGAATGGGCTGGCTGCTTCCTAGGTGCCTTTGGTTCAACCGGTGTGGTCACCGAGATCAGCGACATGCCCGCCACCTTGCAAGAAATTCTAGAAGATCTGGCTGAAATTGCGCAGGTGGATGCCGACAGCGGTGAAGAGTTGGCCAGTGGTGAAAGTGACTTTCTAGCGATCTCCGAACACGTCCGCCTGAGTGCGCTCACGGTGTTTTTGGAATACAACGAACCTCAGCCAGATTCAGTAGACGATCAACTGGTCCATTAGAAGGGAGCCCCCAATGAAAACGATCAGCCAGAACGAACATCGAGAACGCCGACTGCGCCTGATGGAGCAGATGGACCCGGGCAGTATCGCTATTATCCCATCGGCTATCGAACAGATTCGCAACAACGATGTCTACTACCCCTTTCGGCAAAATAGCGATTTTCAATACCTGACCGGTTTTGGTGAACCGGACGCGCTCTGCGTCTTGATGCCCGGCCGTGAAGCCGCCGAATATGTGCTCTTTGTTCGAGATAAAAACAAAGAGCGGGAGATTTGGGACGGCTATCGCGCCGGTCCCGATGGGGTGGTGGCGGACTTCGGCGCCGATGATGCCTTTCCAATCGATGACCTGGACGACATTCTGCCCGGTCTGATGGAGGGTCGAGCGCGGGTTTATGCCCATATGGGCGTCAACACCGCGTTCGATAATCGGCTCATGGGTTGGCTCAATCAGATTCGCGGCAAGGTGCGTCAGGGTGCCGTGCCGCCCGATGACTTTTCCGATATTGCCCACCTATTGCACGATATGCGCCTGATCAAATCGCGTCAGGAAATCGCTATTATGGCCGATGCCGCTAACATCAGCGCCAAGGCCCATGTGCGGGCAATGAAAGCCTGCAAGCCGGGGGTTTGGGAATACCAACTGCAGGCGGAAATCGAACACGACTTTATGCTCGCCGGCAGTCCGCGTCCGGCTTACAGCGCCATTGTTGGCGGTGGCGATAACGCCTGCATTCTGCACTATGTTGAAAACAATCAAAAATTGCAGGACGGCGATCTGGTGTTGATCGATGCCGGCGCGGAACTGCAATATTACGCCTCCGATATCACCCGCACCTTTCCGGTTGGTGGCACCTTTAGCCCAGAGCAACGCGCGATCTACGATCTGGTGTTGGCATCCCAATATGCGGCGATCGCCGCGATCCGTGCCGGTGCGCATTGGAATGAAGCCCATGAAGCGACACTAGCCGTGATCACCGCCGGGCTACTCGAGTTGGGACTGCTGACCGGCACGGTAGAGCAGCTGATTGCGACCGAGGCTTACAAAGAATTTTTCATGCACAAGACCGGCCATTGGCTGGGCTTGGATGTGCACGATGTGGGCAGCTACAAGCTGGGCGGCCAGTGGCGCGTGCTCGAAGTCGGCATGGTGTTAACGGTTGAGCCGGGCATCTACATATCGCCATCGAATATGGCCGTTGAGGCGAAATGGCGCGGCATCGGAGTGCGCATCGAAGACGATGTAGTGGTCACCAAAGACGGCTGTGACGTGCTCAGCAAGGATGTGCCCAAGGAAGCGGCCGACATCGAAGCGCTGATGCACGGCGGTCAAAGCCAGCTCTTTTAAGCCAGCTAACCTGGCCCCTTAATCGGCCCTATGGCGCGTGCCGCGCCGCGACCGATTGAGTGCGCCAGTGTTAATCCGGCACGATGCGGAACAGGGCTTGGCCGGTGGTATCGGGTTCAAACACCAGGTTCTGCTCAATGCAGGCCAGCGTTTCGTCTTGCCGATGGGACACGAACAACAACGTGGTCGGGCCCTGCGCCAAGATGCGCGCCACCACATCGAGTACATAGAAGCGGTTAAAATCATCCAAGCCCTGAGTGGGCTCATCGAGAATCAGCAGCGGCGGTTGTTTGATCAGTGCCCGCGCGATCAGTACCAGGCGCTGCTCGCCCATCGACAATGCCTTAAAGGGCCGCTGTGCCTTATCGGCCAGGCCGATCAGGGCCAGCCAACTTTTGGCCAGCTCAGTCTCGCTGGTGCCGACACTCTGGTAAACGCCGATCGAATCGGTCAGGCCCGATAATACGGCGGTCAGCACATTGCCCGATACGCGATAATCGCGATGTAAATTGCCCGAGACAAGGCCCAGATGTTTCTTGATTTGCCAGATGCTCTCACCCTGCCCGCGTTGGTAGCCGAGTACCTTTAATTGATTCCGATAGCATTGCGGATGGTCGCCGGTGATCAAGCCTAGGAGGGTCGATTTACCGCACCCATTGGGGCCGCGCACCTGGGTATGGCTGCCGGGTCGCAACTGCCAATTGAAATCCTGGAACTGATAAGTCTCGTCATATTGGACGAAACCATCGACCAGATCGATTAATGGCTTATGCTCCGGCCAATGGGCCAATTGAAAGGCTGATTGGCGCGGCGGCAGGGCCGCCATGGGACGACCGACGGCCAACAGCTGCTGCCAGGCTTGCTCGATATCGCTCGGCATGGCACCACTAAACAGCATTGCACCCTTATTTAATAAAGCCAGATAAGGAAAGCCGACCACCAGGTCGCTCAGTTGATTGATTAACAGCATCAGCTGTTGGCCCTGTTGGATCAGCTCGGCCAGCACCCGGTGTAAATCCAAGCGACTGGCTTGATCCAGCCCTTCGAATGGCTCATCCAAAATTAGCAGTGCCGGTTGCGCCAGCAGGGCACGGGCGAGCATGACGCGGCGCCCCTCTCCGGCACTGAGCACCCGATAACCGCGCTGAAGTAGGGGCGTCAGCTTGAGCAACGCAACCAGACGATCGTGCTGCGCTGACCAGGGGGCAATTTCCGCTAATAGGGCGCTGACCGGTGTGCCGTCATCGATATGGTCGAGAAAGTCGGTGTCATCTCGATAGAGCTCCCGTTCATAGAGTTCTTGCTGCGATTCCAGTGAGACCCAGGCCGTGCCGGCAATCGGGTCGTCGAGACGGCCTTGTGAGCAATGTATTTCGCCGGTCAACAGGCGCGCCAGGGTGCTTTTACCGCTGGCATTAGTGCCCAGCACAACCCACGATTGACCGGCCGGCACATGCCAATTGATTCGGTCGAGAATGGTCTGGTTCTGAATCGTGACGCTGACATCGATGAGCTGCATGGGTTGGGTGTACCGAAGGTCGAATTTGCCGATATACTGGCCAAATTAGTCGACAACTACAAGATTCGATCGACTAACGTACGACTTTTACACCGCATTCTGAGCTATTTGCCAATCGAGGGTGATCCCATATGAGTTACGAACTACTGAGCAAGACCTTCTACCGGCTGGCGCAGTTGGGCCATGCCAATGCCCTGTTAGGTTGGGATCAGCAAGTTATGATGCCGCCTAAGGCCAATCAGGCACGGGGCTTGGCGTTGGCCGAACTGTCTGTGATGAGTGCGGAAATATTGCAGGCACCGGCCTTGGTGGAGGCCTTTGCCGCGGCCAACGATCGGCAAGATCTGCTCGCCGACTGGCAACATGCCAATCTGCGCGAGATGCGCCTCGATTGGCAGCGTGCCTGCGCTATCCCGAAAGATTTGGTCGCCGCCGAAGCCATGGCCACTAATGAGTGTGAGCATGCCTGGCGGCAGATGCGCCGTGACAATAACTGGCGCGACTTCGAACCCCTATTGCAGACCGTTTTTGATCTGGCCAAAGAAAAGGCTCAGGCATTACGCGCCGCCCTGCAGGATGAGCGAGGCTACCAGAGCGACTACGATGCCCTGCTGGATATCTTCGATCCCGGCACTCGGATGAAACGGATCGATCCGCTGTTCGCCCAGTTGAAAACGGAATTGCCGAGTCTACTTGAACAGATCCGCGCGCGACAAAGCAGCCAACCACCGCTGATTCGCCAGTCACAGCCGGTTGCCAAGGCCAAGCAAATCGAGTTGGCGCGCGAATTGATGAGGGTCTTGGGTTTTGATTTCGACGCCGGACGCCTCGATGAAACGGGTCATCCCTTTAGCGGTGGGGTCAGTGAGGACAGCCGAGTCACCGCCCGCTATGATGAAGATAATGTCATCGAAGGCCTGATGGCCATTATTCATGAAACCGGTCACGCCCGTTACGAAGCCGGCTTGCCCGAAGCTTGGCGCCATCAGCCGGTTGGGGGCAGTATGGGCATGGGCGTACACGAGAGCCAGAGCCTGTTTTTTGAAATGCAGCTCGGCCGCTCGCAAGTCTTTATCGATGCCATCGCGCCGCGAGTCAGGCAATATCTGGGCGCGGATCCCGCCTTTGCGGCCGACAACATGCGTCGGCTCTATACCCATGTCGAACCGGGTTTGATTCGGGTCAATGCCGACGAGGTCACCTACCCCCTGCATGTGATCCTCCGTTATGAGCTTGAACGCGACCTGATTGCCGGGACGGCACAGGTTAAGGATATACCGGGGCGCTGGGATGAGGCGATGCACCGCTATCTGGGCTTGAACACCGAGGGTAACTATCGTGATGGGCCGATGCAGGATATTCACTGGCCGGCCGGCGCCATCGGTTATTTCCCGTCCTATACCCTGGGCGCGATGAATGCGGCCCAATTGCATGCCGCCCTGCTCAAGGCCGTGCCGAAGGCGCCGGAGCTGATTGCCGAGCTCAATTTGGAACCCGTCTTCAGTTGGTTATCGGACAATATCTGGCACCAGGGTCGGTCTCTGAGTTATGACGACCTGATGGTTCAGGCGACCGGTGAAACGCTTAATTCGGCGCATTTTTTGGCCCATATTCGCAGTCGATATCTCTAGGGCGTTGCATAGACCGGATCTGATCCGGATGGCGACTTGTGCGCCTGAGCCGTGTCGAGGCGGGCGGTGCCGACGCCATGGCCAGAGAACAGTCTTTACTTCGTAGCCGTTAGGGCCATAATTCACTAGCAAGCAGCGTTCACGATGCTTTAGCGCTGTATGCCTGTTCGCAGACCGATTACAGAGTTTGACCAACAGTGTCACCCGTTTCCTGGAGAAACCGTCATGAGTAAAGAACAGCACAGTACCAAAGAGAACAAAAAAAAGCCGTTACTGACCGCGAAAGAAAAGAAAGCGGCGAAAAAAACCAAGAAAGATACCAACGTTATAGGTCAGTAGCAGGCAGTTGATCATCAGCCGTGGCGATGACGGTTCGATTTTGTCAACCGACTAGCACGGCGCGGCTGATGTATCAGTTGGCTCATTATCTTGCCAGCCCTTTCTCAACGCTCGTCCTAACTGCCAAGTTACTCGGCATAGCTTTGCGGCAATAATGCCAGCGTCTGTATCGAGTCATTGAATATACACCCCACATAAGTGTTAGAATGGTCGTCATTTTTCGGCCGATGCCAACATCGGACGGTCGAGCCGAGTTGTTCACCCTACTTGAAAGGTTGCCATGAAAGTTCCTGCACGCCTACAACCACTCGTCGACGATGGATTAATCAACGAAGTGATCAGCCGCCTGATGAGCGGAAAAGAGGCGGATATCTTCATCGTCCGCTGTGGTGACCATGTTCGCTGTGCCAAGGTCTATAAAGACGCCGCCAAGCGCAGTTTTAAGAAGGCCGCACAATACCAGGAGGGCCGAGCCGTGCGCAGCGGTCGTCGGGCGCGGGCCATGGAAAAACGCTCGACCTTCGGGCGCAAGCAGCAGGAAGAAATCTGGCAAAATGCCGAAGTGGACGCCCTTGCGCAGTTAAAGGCCGCCGGCGTTCGAGTCCCGGAAACCTATGGCTGTATCGATGGCGTGCTGTTGATGGAGTTGATAACCGATGATCAGGGCGATGTAGCACCGCGCCTCGATGATGTGGTGTTAACCGAAGAGCAGGCCTTAGAAGATCACTATCTGATGATGCATTACATTAAGCTGATGTTGTGCGCTGGCCTGGTACACGGTGACTTGTCAGAATTTAATGTCCTGCTCGACGCTTATGGGCCAGTCGTGATCGATCTACCGCAGGCTGTCTATGCCGCGGCCAATAACAATGCCCAGGCGATGTTTGCCCGGGATGTGAATAAGATGACCCAGTACTATGCTCATTTCGCGCCCGAACTGGCCACAACCCGATACGCCGAAGAAATATGGGAGCTGTTTGCCGCGGGTGAGTTAACTGTCGACTATGAATTAACCGGCCTGTTCGAAGGCAACGATGAGAATGCCAATGTCGACTCGGTGCTGGAAGAAATTAAAGCCGTGATTCAGGAAGAACAGGAAGAGCGTGAGCGCATTGCCCGGGTCACCGGAGCCGATGACGACGAGGACTAGGTGGTCCGCATTGAACGCCCATCACTAGGATGGGCCCGCTTTATAGCGCCGTGCTGATTAGGCGTCTGGCGTTGCCTTAACGTCATTCTGCGCCTGATGAAAGACTCGAAAGACAAACACGGCGTAAAAGGTCCCCAGCACACTGAACAGTTGCGACGGCAAAAACTCGCTGAAAAAAGGCGCAATCTCCAGTTCATTGAGCAGATTGGTGAGCATCAGCGCCGGAAAATAAATTAGCGCCGTAATAACCAAAAACCCACCCAATATTAGCCTGAAGTAACCGCCACTGAGCGTCCAGCTGGTGCGCATGGCATCCAATGGATGCTGTTTGTTGAGCACCACCGCGTACTCCGCGAACATAAAGCGCACCATAAAGATCAGACCCGGTATGACCAGCATAAAGAGCCCGCCGAGGATCGCCGCAGCATAGAGAAAGTTAACCGCCGCAACCGGGAACCAGAGCCGAAGACCCTGCTTCCAGAGGGATGGCAAGGACGGATATTGGCCCTCAACTGAGGCGGCAATCGCCAGGACCAGCGCGCCTTGGGAAATAGGGTAGATCAACAAAGACAACAAAAAGGGTGTTGACGGATTGGTTAGTAGACCGCTATCGGGCAGCTCCTGCTGATTAAAGAGCAGCTCAAAGAGACCCACAAATATCGAAAAGGGTAAGACAATCATCGCCAGAAAAACAAAATTACGCCGATAAAAATTGAGTGAATCTTTTAACAGGTTGAGCAACATGTTGATCCTTAGCAGTCAGGGATGTTCGGTGGTCAATAGTCTGGCGCCCTACCTCGGGTCGCCCGGTGCGCGGGATTATCGCAGCCGGGCGTGGGCCAAGGCAATGTTACCGAGCGATTATTACCAATCGCTTGCCCTCGACCGATCTGGGTTATGGACAGATCCGTCGACGAATTCGGCCGGCACGCCAGAGCTGTTCCGAATAGACGGCCACAGTCTACCCGAAACCGCTCAATAAGCTCCAGTTAAGGCGTGATAAACAGCCAGATGGACTCGTGCATGCCAAGGCTTTGGCCGCAGGGACTCGACCCACTTGCGCTGTCGAGAGACGACAGAGGCGCCGTTCAGGCCTCGACTCAGTCGAAGCGGACTGAGGTCTTATGGGGGATGTTTGCCTCATGGTTGAGCAACCAGACTTTGCGCTCAATACCGCCGGCATAGCCGGTCAATTGACCGCCTTTGCCAATCACCCGGTGGCACGGCACCAGGATCGAAAGCGGGTTTTTGCCATTGGCCATGCCCACGGCACGCGCGGCCGTGGGCCGGCCGATGGCCTCGGCGAGATCCTGATAGCTCCAGGTTTGACCATAGGGAATGGTGCCTAGGGCTTGCCAGACCAGGCATTGAAACGGTGTGCCCGATGCTGCCAGCGGAACACTAAAACTGCGCCCCGAGCCGGAAAAGTGACCGTCAAAGTAGTCGGCCAGTTCGGCGCGGGCCCAGCGAATCATAGCATGGTCGGCTGACGGCCGCCCCAGGTCGGCCGGTTGACTGGTCTGACGGGTAAACCAGACGCCGAGCACGCCCTGGTCATGCGCGCTCAGCGTGATCGGGCCGAGGGGGCTGTCGATGCGTTGATAAACAGTTTGATAGTCCGTCATAAGGTTGCATTCCCGCATTGAAAGGTGGCGTAGCTGCCCCAGGGCGAGAGGTCGGCAGCGGCGACAAAAAAGTGGCCATCACGGGCCGCTCGGGCGCGTTGACATTGGCTGGGGGTCAATTCGATGCGCTCAGTCATACCTTGGCCTGCAAAGCGGAGTATAGCAACCCAGTGTAAGGGCTTTTGGCCAATAGACTAGCCATTTTTGGAACTAAACCTGAGGCGCTCGGTCATCGACCTAACCGGTAGATCAAGCTCTGTCGATCATGCTGTGCCTGTGTCGAGAGCCTGTAAAGGTGGTGCATTGCGCCGGCGCGGCTAACATCTGCCGGCTTTAAAGGTCGCGATAAGGCCCCTGTCATCGTATCATCCTGGTAGATCGGTCGCGCGACCGAGTATTTGGTTTATTAAAAAGGAATGTTCACCATCTCCACTCTCAGCCCCAGCGAGCACGACCTCTGGTTTCTGCCCTTAGGCGGTACCGGTGAAATCGGCATGAACCTCAATCTGTACGGCCATGCCGGCAAATGGCTGATGGTCGATTGCGGTGTCACCTTTAATGCCAGCCTGAGCCCAGATGCCACGACCTTGCATGAGGTAGTCAGTGCCGATCCGAGCTTTATTGCCGACCGGCACGAGGATTTGGTCGGCATCGTGATCACTCACGCGCATGAAGACCACCTCGGAGCGGTGCCGCAACTCTGGCGTCGGTTTCGCTGCCCGGTCTACACCACCGCCTTTACCGCTGAATTTTTGCGCCGCAAGCTGGCCCAGGTCGGCCTGGCGGGCAAGGTGCCCATTATAGAAGTTGAATCGCGTGCACGCATCGATATTGGCCCGTTCAATGTTGAATGGTTACCTCTGACGCATTCCCTGCCCGAGCCGCATTCCCTAGTGATTCGCACCGCTGCCGGCAATGTGTTCCACACCGCCGATTGGAAGATCGACTATCAGCCGGTGGTGGGTGAACCCTTCGATCCGTTGCCGTTTCAGGAATTGGCGCACGAGAACATCACCGCCATGGTGTGCGATTCCACCAACGCCAATCGACCCGGCCGTTCGCTCTCGGAGGGGGAACTCTATGACGGCCTGTATGAGTTAGTTGAGGCCGCCGAGGGCCGTGTTGTGGTGGGCTGTTTTGGTAGTAATATCGCGCGGCTTATTACCTTGGCGAAAATTGCGCAACAAACCGGACGTTATATGGCCTTGCTCGGGCGGTCCTTGCAGAATATGGTCAGTACCGCCCAGGCGACCGATGTCTGGCCCAAGGATCTGCGCCTGATCGAAGCCAGTCATCTGGCCTACTTGCCCAAGTCGGAAGTCTTATTGGTCGCCACCGGCAGTCAGGGCGAACCGCGTACGGCGTTGAATCGGCTTGCCAACAACAGCCATTACGCTTGCGAGTTGGACGCCGGCGATACGGTGATCTTCAGTTCAATCGTTATTCCGGGTAATGAGCACAGTGTCGCCCGGCTGATTGCCGCGCTGGAACGCAAACAGGTGCACATAGTGGTCGCCAAGGCTGCGGCTAAACCGATCCATGCCTCCGGTCACCCCTGTGCCGATGAGGTCGCCGAGCTGTATCGTTGGGTTCAACCGACAATCGCTATCCCAGTGCACGGTGAAACCGAGCATTTGCACGCCAACGCCGCAATTGCTAAGGCGGCCTTTGTGCCCATCCAGCTGGTGGGCACCAATGGCGACCTCTATATTCTCTCGGGTCGGGTTCGAATTCGACCTCAGGTGGTCAAGGCCGGGCGTATTGCCCTAAAGCAGTAGGTGGTTTCGATTGCTCTCGGCACGCGTCTCAGTCGGCCAGTCTAATGCCCGATAGGGCCGCCGATCGACTCCCAACTACCGGGCCATTGCGGCCATCGTGGTAAGTGAAGACCAACGCATATTTGGTGCGGTTACTGTGGTTCGGTGCTGCGCTGTGCAGCAGTTTGCAGTGAAAAAACAGCACCTCACCGGCGGCCAAGGTCAGATCGACCGCCTGTGCCAACAGCGGTTCATTGTCAGCGCGGTCGGGATCCAAAAAAAGTTGTTGGTCAAAGCGCTCGCTCGCTAGAGCCAGTCGATGACTGCCCGGCACCACCCTCAGTCCGCCATTTTCGCCGCTCTCGTTGCCCAGCGCCAGCCAGACACTGATCAACTCAGGCAAGTCGAACGCCCAATAACGAATGTCCTGATGCCAACCCGTGGCACTGCTAAAGCGTGGATTTTTAGTCATTAGGCAATTGTGGTGCACTCGATTGAGCACCACGCCAGGACCGTCCAACAGGGTCGCCAGACTCTCAACTACGGCCTTGTTGGTCGCCCAGGCTTGCCAACTGCGGTGCCGACCGTGCGCGCCTAACAGGCGCCGCACCGTGCTGCCGCCCCGCGCCTGGACAGAGTCCGGTGCGCCGGGGTAGCCGGTACTGGTTTCCAGCTCCAAGGGTTGTTGGGCGTCGAGCAACTGCTGCTCGGCCGCATCCTGCATACGGGCCAATTGGGCCGTATCGATAAAGCCGCGCTCGGTCGCGTTGAGTATCAGGTAGCCCCGAGTATGAAACTGATCGATTTCTTCAGGCGTAAGCGGCACGGCGGGTCCAGCTATAAATTAGGAAGCTTATTCTGCATAAGTTGCTGACCAATGTCGAAGCCATTTACGGCTTAAATCGCCTGGCTTTTTCAGAATTAGGTCGCGCCTGCGAAAGCTGATCACTTTAAGTGGTTTGTTCAATATATAATATTGATTTTATTCGTTATAAGCGATTAAATAACCTAGGTAAGATCTGTTTCCTAACCAACTGAGGAACAGATTATGAGCCAAACCATCAAAAACCTAGAAGCCGCCTTTGCCGGCGAAAGCATGGCCAACCGTAAATATCTTTATTTTGCCAAGCATGCCCGTCGCCTGGGGGCGGAGAATGTGGCACAGATATTTGAGGCCACCGCTGAGCAAGAAACGAAGCATGCTCACGGCCATTTAGAGCTATTATTTCCACCCGACAGCCTGAGCGTCGAAACCATGTTGCAACTGGCCATCGATGGGGAGACCTACGAATACACTACTATGTATCCGGAATTCCGTAATACCGCCATGCTCGAAGGCAACCAAGCGGCCGTGAACGAAATGGATGAGCAGATCGAGGAGTCAAAAGAGCACGCTGAATTATTCAGCCGACTGCTGCTAAAGGCGGAAAAGCGTTTTGCGGCCCTGGCCAAGGTCGAGCAGCGTCATGCTCAACATTATCAAGCTACCTTGGACAACCTAAAGTCCAATCCTTAGCCCTAGCCAATATAGCCGAGTTAACCCGAACCCCATTGGAGAACAGCACTATGAGTGATTTTAAAAAGTTTGAATGTATCGTCTGCGGTTTTATCTATGACGAAGCCTTAGGCCTGCCCGAGGAAGGGTTGATCGCCGGCACGCGCTGGGCAGACATCCCTGACGATTGGGCCTGCCCGGAATGCGGCGTGGCGAAAGAAGACTTCGAAATGGTCGAACTTTAGTAGGAACCTTTATGAATCTGGTAATAATTGGCACCGGTATGGCAGGTTATACGCTGGCCCGGGAAGTGCGTAAAAAGGACCCACTCGCCCGGATCACGCTGATCACGCGCGACAATGGCGACTCCTATAGCAAGCCCATGCTGTCCAATGCCCTCGCCGTGGGCAAGTCACCGGAGCAGCTGATTCTGTCACCGGCGGCTAAGATGGCCGCCCAATACGATCTGCAGGTTCTGGTGCAGACCCAGGTGACGGGCATCGATCGCGACCGACAGCAGGTGCTGACCGACCAGGGACCAGTCGACTACGATCAACTGGTCTTGGCCTGGGGGGCTGAACAGCTGCACTTACCCACGGCCGGTGACGGCGCCGATCAGGTGGTGCGCGTCAATCAGATTCACGACTACCAACTGTTTCGCGAGCGCCTGGCAAAGGCGGATCGGGTAGCGATTATCGGTCCGGGTCTGATTGGCTGTGAATTCGCCAATGACCTGCTCCATGCCGACAAACAAGTCACGGTAATCGGTCCGGATCCATGGCCGCTGGCGAGCCTGTTGCCTGAAACAGCCGGTCGTTTTGTCGAGCAAAAACTGACCGCAGCGGGCGTACAGTGGCAGTTGGGCCAGACCGTGGCCCGAATCGACCAAGCTAAGGCGGGCTTCACGCTAACCCTGTCCGATGATCAACACTTGGAGGTCGATCTGGTGCTCAGTGCAGTCGGCTTGAGACCCAATGTCGATCTGGCCAGCGCCGCCGGTCTGACGGTCTCGCGTGGCATAGTGGTCAACCCGCTCGGCCAAACCGATGATCCCCGTATCTCGGCACTGGGGGATTGCGCCCAATACGGTGAGCGCTGGTTGCCCTACATCATGCCCATTATGCATGCTGCACGGGCACTGGCGGCGACTCTGACCGGAACGCCGACCGATATCGTCTTTCCCCTGATGCCGGTGGCGGTGAAAACACCGGCCGTGCCGATCAGCTTGGTGCCGGCGCCTCCAGGCGCACGCTGGAGCTTTATCGAGCAGGACGAAGGGTTGGTGGGTCGGGCAAAGTTGGACGAGCGAACCGTTGGTTTTGTCTTGCTCGGGCCGCAAACTTTGCGGCAAAGCTTGGTTAAGGAGCTTAGTTGAGCCATGGCGGTGCACTATCCGAGCTTTAAACAGCTGCAGTACTTAGTCGCTCTTGTGCGAACCGGTCATTTTGGCCAAGCTGCGGAGCTGTGTTTCGTCACCCAATCGACCATGAGCGCCAGTATTGCCGAGCTGGAATCCCTGCTCGGGGTGCAGTTGGTCGAGCGGATTAATAAGCGCAACATCATTATTAAGGCCGAAGCCAAACGGTTGGCCGCCGATGCGGAACAGCTGTTGGCCTTGGCGGACCGCTGGCTGGGTTCGGCGGATCCGACCCAGCGGCCGATCGCGGCGTTAAAAGTTGGGCTGATCCCCACCATCGCGCCCTTTTTACTGCCACGCCTGCTACCGGCGGTGCATCGGCAAACATCTCCCTTACGCTTGGAGAATAGCGAAAAAACCAGTAACGAGCTGGTCCAGGCGGTCACATCGGGGGCACTCGATGTCGGCATCTTAGCGCTGCCGTTCGACACCGAGACGCTGCAGGTTATGCCGCTATTTGATGATCGCTTCTATGTCGCGCTGCCGCGTGGCCATTCACTGGCGCCAGCCACTAGCCTGAGCGCGGCAGATCTGCTTGGGCACAAGTTGTTGTTGCTCGAAAAAAGTCACTGCCTGAGCGGCCATACCCTGCAAGTCTGCCAGTTATCGACCGACAACGAGGTCGCCGGATCCAGCCTGTTCACCCTGATGCAGTTGGTGGCCAATCATCAGGGCATCACCTTGGTGCCGCAATTGGCGGTCGCAGCCTTGAGCGCACTTGACAGTGGCCTGGTCTTTATTGAGTTTCGGGAACCGGGGCGGCACCGCGAGGTGGCCTTGGTCGTGCGCACCAGTTGGGCGAACCAAGCCGGGGTGATGCAGTTGGCGGGGCTCATTCGTGAACTGATTAGTGGTCCTGAGGCTGATCAAGGGCCTCGATAATCGTACAATACTCGGCGCTTTCGCTGCCACCGCAGCAGGCGTTTGAGAGTTTGTGCAATGCGCTTAACATCTGCGTCAGTTGGTCCCTCTTGTGCGTCACTTCC
The DNA here is from genome assembly GCF_982785585.1 of Reinekea sp. NCBI lineage: Bacteria > Pseudomonadati > Pseudomonadota > Gammaproteobacteria > Oceanospirillales > Saccharospirillaceae > Reinekea > Reinekea sp. The sequence continues at coordinate 172,594 of NZ_CEYAVF010000001.1, forward strand.
TCTATCTTGCGATCGGCCAAGCTCTTGGCTTCGGCGCAGACATGGGCGGATAAGTCAGACCGAATCGATAGGAACACCCCGACCTCGTCCAGATTGAAGCCAATCTCGCGGGCGCGTCGAATAAAGACGGCGGTGTCCAAATCGCCCTGGCTATATAGCCGATAGTTGCTCTGCGTGCGAGTGGTGGCTCGCAGTAGGCCACTTTTTTCATAAAATCGCAGGGTGTGGGCGGATAAACCAGACTTTTTTGCTAATTCACCAATTTTCATCGTCGCTCCTTGAGGTGCGTCTGTGCGCTTAGGGCCGAGTATAAGGCTTAGCGCTACATTTAGAGTCAGTTTTGTCAGTCGCCTTGCTCGGCATCAAGACGCGCGTTTTTTGATGAACTTTCGTTGCCGAGCGGGCACAATCGAGCGCAACAGTCGGCCAGCCGTCGGCCCAATTCAGAGCGAGGCGTCCCATGAAACTAGTCGAACTGCAGGCCCATATCCAAGCAGTTGATACCCTAGACCGGCCCGATCCCGGTTACTTTTTAAAACTGGTTGAAGAGGTGGGTGAATTGTCGGAAGCCATCCGTGCAGAAAAGGTTGGCCAGCCCACCCTGAGTGAGCTGAAGGGGTCCATCGCCGAAGAGCTGGTGGACGTGTTGTATTACGTCGCCGCGCTGGCCAATCTATATCAGATCGACTTGACCACCACTTTCGAACTGAAAGAACAGCTCAATAAGATAAAATACCAGCGCTGATCGGTCAATATTACTGAACTGTGCTAGCGCAAACGGCTAGCTCGGCACGGCCAATAATCGGGCGATACCCGGCTTGGGCGTTTTGCACAGTTTCTGCATCAACGCAAAGGGGATTTCGCTGCGCTGGTAAGTGGTGCGGATGCTTGCCAATATCGCGAGCCAAAGCTGTGCGGTCATCTGAGAGTCATACAGGGCCCGGTGAAAATCGCCGGTCGATTCGATGTTGCAGTAGTCGACTAGGGTGCCTAAGCGATGGTTCGGGGCGGACTGGAAGACCCGCCGCGAGACTAGAAGTGAACAGGTAAACTCGCCAGCATAGGGCTTGTTAATGCGCTGCAGTTCGGCATCGAGAAAGCGTTTATCGAACGACGCGTTGTGCGCCAATAAGTTGCTGGTGCCGATGAAGTCAGCAAACTCGGCCATCACCTCGCCACAAGGCGGCGCATCCTTGAGCAGCTCATTGCTGATACCGGTATAGTTTTCAATAAAGGGCGACACTCGCCGACCCGGGTTCATCAGTGACTGAAAATGCTCGGTGACACGACCGTTCTCGATGCGCACCGCACCAATCTCGATCGCCCGATCACCTTGGTCGGGTGACAGGCCGGTGGTTTCAAAATCGAGTACAACCAGTGAATCGGCGTTGGCCATGGGTTTCCCTTCTGATAGCGCGGACTGGCAATACAGCTGCCCGGTCGCTTAGGTCGAGGAGTCTAACCGAAACCCGAACCGATGCCAGTGCCAATTATTCCGCCCCAGAGGATCCAAAGCGATAATTGAGCAGGGCAAAGAGGTTCAGTTGGAGCGGTTGTACTGCAGCGACTTCCTGCACCAGGTCATTATCCGGGCGGCTGAGCGTCGTTGACAGCAATAATCGGGTGGCGTCATTGAGCCGATAGATAGCAAATATATTGGCTTCGGCACCCCGGTAGTGACCTTGTGCTAGCGGTTGCGCGATATCGAGTTTTTGTTGTGTGAAGGCTTTGTTGTCTTGCAACCAGGCTAGGGTGCCAATAACGGTGAGGCGCCATTTTTTGCTGATAAAGATCGGCGCTCCGAGTGATACTTTTTCACTCAGTTCATCAGTCCGATCGTCAAAACCAACCGAGCGCTCATAACCTAAGGGGCCGAGGGTGGTTCCGAACCGGCCTGCCAACCCGTCGCTATACTGCAGTGCCGCATTGAAGCCATAACGGAACCAACCGCGTTGCCCACCGACACTCATGCTGCTGCTCGGATAACCGACGCTCAGTTTGGTCTGCAGCGCGGCCGATTCCAAGCTGCGCCAGTTGATGCCGTTGATACCCAGACCAAACTGTTGCCATTGATAGCTGAGGCCAGGCAGTAGCATCCACTGTTTGGTGTCGGTCTGCAGGCCGGGAAAGAAGGGTTTTTCGACGACATCGGCGGTTAGATCCGAAGTCACCAGACCCACGCCCAAGTTGAGACCGGTATCGTCATAGGCATTCGCCGAGAGAGCGGCCAAGGAGGTGGCCAGAGCCAGGCTTACTAAACGTAGGCGATTCAACGCAATATCTCCGAATTCAGGGTGTTGAAATTACGCTTTGGTAACGCAATTGGATCTGTGCCGATGCTTTTGGCCGGACCGCCTGGCCCGATCTCTGGGTGTTGGTTAGGCGCCTTTTTCGGCGGTGGGTACGCCTTCGGGCAACTGAAACCAGTCCTGCTTTTCGCTTACCCAGATATGGGCAGAGGGGTTGAGCACTCGGGTGTCGTCCAAGTTGCTGGCCTTCAACTTGATATTATTGGGTTCAGCCGGGTTCACATGATAGATCCGGTTGCCGCAGGTCGGACAAAACTTAGCGCTGCTGAGATTGCCGCTGTCGCAGGTTCGACTCCAATCCGCCATGGCACCATGAAACACCAGCTCGCTCGCCAAGACCACGGCGGTGATGCTAAAGGCGCTGGTCGACAATTTCTGACATTGAACACAGTGACAGGCAAGGACCTTTAGCGGCGCGGAAAGCAGCTCATAGGTCACGCCGCCACACTGGCATGAGCCCTTGATCGGAAAGCTAATATCACTCATTTGTTGCTCCATCTTATTATGATTAGGTTGGATTCGGATTTGTAGGGCTCAACACCTGGCCGTCGAGAACTTTAATACACCATCGGCATTTTGCTCAGTTAAATGTATTCTCCCACGGTCTGGTACGCGATGAGTATCGTTATCGGCTGGTTTTTCATTCAGTAGAATTGAACTTGGCTGCCAGATTGGTCTGGTTTTATAATCGAATCACCTCTCAAATATTGGCTCAGTAAGCAGCCGATCGAAGACCTAAACCTGCGGTGTAACTGCAGTAAGCCTCGGCCGCCTCGGTCCCGCTGTTGGCCCGTCGCACGGCGCCTTGTCGTTAACGAGTGGGTGACAAAGCGCTGGCCCAGCAGCCCTAAGACGGTCCAGAATGCTTAGCGCCGTTTAGGGGACCAGCAGGATTTCTCGGCTGCCGAGTGGATCGGGGTCAAACTCGAAAGCATTCGGCGTTAAGCCACTGCTGTCGGTGAGCGATGCCACCAGGTGGCGGTGAAATCGACTGCTTTGGCTGTCGGCCAAAAAATCGGCGACCGGCATCCAGACGGCGGCTTCTATCTCGGCGGTGTCCTGTATTTCGATCGTTGTACTTAGCGCGGTAAGCCGGCAAACCAGGTATAGGTTGCCCTTGTTGTATTGATGGGGGTACTTGCCGATTAAGCCGACCAGTGCGCTAAAGCTAGCCCGAATCCCGGTTTCTTCGCGCACTTCACGTTCGGCGGCCCGTTGCACCGACTCCCCCATATCGACATAGCCGCCGGGCAATTTAAAACCCTGTCCGCGCATCATGCGATCGCGAATAAGCAATACCTCGCCCGCCGGGTTTAACACCAGCCCACCGACGCCAAGGGTGTGCGTCGGTGCGAAGGGGGCATAGGCGTCGGCCTGGATCCGCAGCACCAGGGTCAGTTCCTGTTCTTGACAGAGCTGGAAGACAAAGCCTTGCTCGGTAAAGCAGGCGATCAGGTGGGCCTGGTGAATCGGTAAGGTGAGCCAGACCAGCTGTTTACCCGCGTCGCTCAGTTGGCCGATCAGTCTGCTTAGCTCGTCGGGTGATACCCTGTCGGCTGTCAGCTTGATTTGGGCACCATTAAAGAGGTCATAACGAACATCAAAGGGTTCCATCGAACAGGTGCCTCAGCAAAAGATGGCTGAAGTGTGCCTCTATTGGGTGCGGATCGAAACCCCGTTCGAGCGCCCAGCGCGTAAGTTCGTCACGCCAGGGCCGATCGAATCCGGCCTGAAAACACGCCTTAGCCGCCGGACATCGGCCGTTCTCACCTATTACCAACCTATACAGCCCCAAGCTGGTGGGGCTAAAGCAGTCCCGGTCGAGTTGGTCGGCGAGCTCGTCCAAGGTGGCGGCCGCCAGCCGAGGTGCGGGCCGATCGCGCAACCAGACCTGAAGCACATAGCAGAGCAGCGCCGCCTTGTCGGGAAAATGGTTGTAGACGGTGGGTTTGGATACCCCAGCATTTTTGACCACCATATCCACCGAACTGCCCTTAAAACCGAATTCCAGGAACAGCGGCAGGGCAGCATGGGCGATCTGGTCTTTCTTTGAATTCTGGGCCATAAAAACTGCTTGATTGTCTAATTGTCTTGGTGCAAACTTTACTAAACCGTTTAGTTAATGTCACGCCCTAATGGCTTCATCGGGTGGCGCGCTGCAAACCAGCCTAAACGACATGTCCAGCTCAGCTTCAACTAAGGAATTATGATGATACGCAGCAACAATGGCTTTTTTGGTGAATTCGGCGGCCGCTATGTGCCCGAAATTCTGCTCCCAGCCCTGCAGCAGCTGGAGACCATGTTCTTTGAACTGCGTGAAGAGCCATCGTTTTGGCAAGAATATCTCACCCTTACCCAAGAATTCAGTGGCCGCCCGACGCCGCTGACGCCGTTGCGACGGCTGTCGGCCCAGCTAGGTGGAGCCCAACTCTGGCTCAAGCGGGAAGACCTGAATCATTCCGGCGCGCATAAGATGAACAATGTGCTCGGTCAGGGCCTGTTAGTCCAGCGTATGGGTAAGAAGCGGGTAATCGCTGAAACCGGCGCCGGTCAGCACGGCTTGGCGACGGCCATTATGGCGGCCCGCCTGGGTTTGGACGCGACCATCTATATGGGTGCTGATGATATTGAACGGCAATACTCAAATGTCTTTTGGATGCGCCAATTGGGCGCGACGGTAGTCGGCGTTGAGACCGGTGCCCGGACCCTCAAAGAAGCACTCGATGAGGCCCTGCGCGATTGGGCCGCGAGCGTGGAAACCACGCACTATGTGCTCGGTACCGCCTGTGGTCCGGCCCCCTTCCCGGAAATGGTCAGCTACTTCCAGAGTGTGATTTCGCAGGAGATGAAGGTCCAGTCTCTGGCGCAGATTGGCCGCTTACCCGATGAGGTGGTTGCCTGTGTCGGTGGTGGTTCCAATGCCATGGGCGCGTTTTCCGCTTTCCTCGATGATCCTGAGGTAGCCTTAGTGGGTATCGAGGCGGGCGGCATCAGCTTGGCGCCCGGCCAGCATTCGGTCCGGCTCTTGCCCAATACCGCCGAGACGGGCATTGCCCAAGGTTATAAGACGCTGTTTTTGCAAAATGAGGATGGCCAGCTCGGCGATACTCATTCTATTGCGGCCGGTTTAGATTATGTTGGCGTATCGCCGATCCTGGCCCATCTGAGCCAAACCGGACGGGTTACCCCGGAAAGCGCGCTCGACCATGAAGTGACCGATGCTTTTAAACTCCTGATGAAAACGGAGGGCATTATCCCTGCGATGGAATCGGCCCATGCCCTAGCCGGTGGTTTCAAGCGTGCCAAGAGCATGCGCCCGGATCAACATGTCATTATTAATTTGAGCGGCCGTGGGGACAAAGACATTTTCAACATAGCGCGCGCCTTTCCGCAACCAGAGTGGTCTGAATTTTTAGAGCGCGAAGCGGTGCGTGCCAAAGAACTGTTTGCCGCCAGCCAAGGAGAAAGCTAATGCTGCCGATTCAACACGCCAAATTACAGGTAATGTCCCATGCCGTGGTCGGCTTTCCATCCTTGGCTGAAAACGAGCTCGCCATCGCCGGCCTGGTCGAGGCCGGGGTCAAAATGATCGAGTTGCAGGTGCCCTTTAGTGACCCAGTGGCCGATGGCCATACCCTGGTCAACGCCTGTTATGAGGCGCTGAAGCAGGGCGGCTCGGTGCGCGCGACGCTAGAACTGGCTAAAACCGTGAGTGCTCGCCACCCAGAGGCCACCTTTGTGCTGATGAGCTATCTCAATCCGCTCTATCGCTACGGTTTGGAGAAGCTGTTCGAGGACGCCGCGGCAGCCGGCTTTAAGGCGATGATCATTCCCGATATGCCAGTAGAGGAATTGGAGCCCTGGTTGCCCAAGCTCGACGCCCTAGGTTTGGCGCCGGTGCTGATGGTGACGCCGAACACCGCCGAGGTGCGCATTGAAAAGATCGCACGCGCCGCGCGCGGTATGATCTATGTGGTGTCCCGCATGGGGGTAACCGGCAAGCAAACCCAGTGGGGTACCGAATTTGAGCAGTATGTCGCCCGTATCCGCCAACATACCGACCTACCCTTGGCGATCGGCTTTGGTGTGCGTGCCGCGGAAGATCTCAAGGCCCTGACCGGTGTCGCGGAGGTGGCAGCCTTCTGTTCGCGCTATATCGAATGGCAGCGCGATGAAGGCAGCGCCGTAGCCGGCGAAAAAATGGCTGCCCTGTTGACCGAATCCGGCCTCAACGCCTGACCGCAAGGGGCCGATACGGGCCCCTTGCTCCCTTTTTATGTTAGCGCGACCTACCTTGTAAACTGGCCCGAAACGTCGGCCAACTTAACCGCCCTTTCGGGCCTTATCAGGCTATCTACTGCTGGTTTTTCTTATTACACTGTATTATTCTCAGGACTAGCTAGTCTAAAAGAACACTGTGATTCCAGATTTTGCAGTAGCCTCACGCCAGCAACAACAATAATGAATGTAAGAGAATAGCTTAGTCCAAATACCAATGACCGTACTGACAGGGCAAATTCACATTAACTCACCTTCGAAGTGCACCGTTCATAGCATAGATTTTTTATCCGCGCGCTCGGGCCTTAGCTCGTTAGCTCGTTATATATAAGAGGACTTCGAGGAGGAGTTATGGCTAAAAATACGACGGGTAGTGTTGCCCCCAAAGAGCGTATTAACATTTCGTACCGTCCAGCAAACGGCACTACGACCGAGCGGGTTGAGTTGCCATTTAAGATGATGGTATTGGGCAAGTTTTCAACGGAAGACAATGCCAGTCCCTTGGCCGATCGCTCACCGATCAATATCAACAAGGCCAATTTCGATGAAGTCATCGAAAATCTCGGCGTGACCCTCAACTTTAGCATCGAAAATCACCTGACCGATGGGGGTGAAAATATCGATGTGCACCTGCCGGTCAGCAAGATTAAGGATTTTGAGCCCGACTCGATCCTTGATGCCATTCCAGAGTTGCGTAAAACCATCGAAGCCCGTAATGCGCTCAAGGCTTTGAAGGGACCCATTGGCAACGTGCCGGGACTGCGCAAGACGCTCAAGCTGATGCTTGAGAACCCGGACAAGCGCGATCAGCTAAAACACGAATTGGGTCTTTAAGAGACACCAAAACATTCGACGCTGCCTAGTCGGCGTCTGCGGTTCATATAATTGGATAAGAAATAGAGGGTTTTGCGATGAGTAAGCAAGCTCAATCACTCCTAGATGAGGTCATGTCACAGACCCGCCTAGAAGAGCATAGCGATGGCTTCGATCTGGCCAAGGCCGGTGTGCAACGGCTTTTGTCGGGCATGCTGGCGCAACAAGACGAGATGGTTGTTAAGGTCGATAAAAAGGCCGTAGACGATATGATTGCCGAGTTGGACGCCCGTCTGAGTCGACAAATGGATGCAATTTTGCATCATCCAGAATTCCAAAAAAGCGAGCGCAGCTGGCGTGGGTTGCAGTTTTTGGTCAATCGCACCAACTTTGATGAAAATATCAAGATCGAACTGCTTGATGTTACCCTCGATGAGTTGAAAGAGGACTTCGAAGACGCGCCCAAGCTGAGCCAATCGGCTTTTTATAAGATTGTGTATACCCAGGAATATGGCCAGTTTGGTGGCGAGCCTGTCGGTGTGGTCTTAGGCGACTATAACTTCAGTTATGGTGCGGCCGATGTTGAGTTCCTCAAGCAAATGGCAGACCTGAGTTCGGTCACCCATGCGCCCTTTATCAGCTCGGCCGCCCCAGCAATGTTCGGCTTACAGGATTTTTCTGAATTGGCCAGCCTGGCGGAAGTCGAATCCATCTTTGACGGCCCGCAATATAAGGCCTGGCAGGGTCTGCGCGAGCACGATACCGCGCGCAGCCTGGGTTTGGTGTTGCCTGATTTTATGGGTCGTGTCCAATACGGCGTTAACAAGCCGGTTAAAACCTTTGAATACGCCGAAACCGTTCAGGGCAAAAGCGATTACCTCTGGTCTAACTCGGTCTATGCTTATGGCACTCGTTTGACCGAAAGCTTTGCCAACTACCGCTGGTGTCCGAACATTATCGGGCCTCAATCCGGTGGTGCGATCCTCAATATGGCGGTCAATGCTGTTGAGCGCGATGGCGCCCAAGGTCTGGATGGACCGGTTGAAACGGTCATTTCCGACCGTAAAGAAATGGAACTGTCCGATCTGGGTTTCATCTCACTGTCCTTGCGTAAAGGCTCTGATAACGCCACTTTCTTCTCATCGAACTCGGTTCAGCGGCCTAAGATATTCGGCTCCGATCCGGAAGAGAAGGCCATGGAGCTTAATTATCGGCTGGGTACTCAGCTACCCTATCTGTTTATCGTCAACCGCTTAGCGCACTATATCAAGGTTCTGCAGCGTGAAAACCTGGGATCTTGGAAAAGCCGTGCCGATCTGGAAAGCGAACTGAACAAGTGGATTCGCCAGTATATCGCCGACCAAGAAAATCCATCGCCGGCAACGCGCAGCCAGCGGCCATTGCGTAAAGCGGCGATTATCGTCACTGAAGTCGATGGCGAAGCGGGTTGGTATGAAGTGGGTCTGGAGGTTACGCCGCACTTTAAGTTTATGGGCGCAAACTTCACCCTGTCGCTGACCGGTGTGCTGGAACGAGCCTAGCGTTGAACGTCTAGTGTGCTAATTAGAGAAAAAGACCTACGGTGTCGCCTGCCTTGATAGCAGCAGGCACCGTTGGTTTTTGGTTTGATCACTAACAACCTATTAAGGAAGAGATCATGGCTACAGATATTTTCATGAGTATTGAAACCGAAGAAGGCGATTCCATTACTGAAGGCGCATGCACCAAAGAAAGCATCGGTGCCTATTTCAAGTCAGAACACGAAGATGAGATCTATGTTGTTGGCTTCGCGCAGAAGGGCAGCATCGCAACCGATCGTCTGAGCGGCCAAATCACCTCGTCCCGCCGACACGAATACCTACGTATCACCAAATTGATCGATAAATCGTCGCCGCTGTTGTACCAGCTGCTCGCAGAGCCGAAGGGCCTCACCTGCTCGATTATGTTCTTTCGCAGTGCCGACACCGGCAGCGATGGCCAGCCAGTGCATTACTATTCGATCGAATTGGAAGGCGCCAAAGTAGTCGAGATCGAAACCATTTCGCCCAACATGTTGGACGCCAGTTTCGATGACTTTATGCCCTATGAAGAGGTGAAGTTCACCTTCAACAGCATTACCTGGAATCATGAAACGGCCTCGAGCACCTCCACTGATAATTGGTCTGGTGAATAAGGGTTTAGTATCTTGCAGCGCAGTCGGGTAACAACAGCGCGAGGGTGTCAAGTCGGTCTAGCGGTAACGCTGTGCCTACTGGTGACCAGCTGTGCGCTGCTTAAAAAGCCGCCGCAAGGCCAGGCCTGGGACGGGTCGATCGAAACCTATGCCCCAGGCATGGTGGTACAGCCTATGGCCTCGGCAGAGGTAGCGCAGGACTCACCCCAGGCCAATGACAGCGCCTTGCCACTGGGCTTGATCGGGGCTAACCCGGCTGGTGGTGGGGTGGGCATGGTCCAGCAGCTGTTGAGTAAGGCCTTGCCTGGAGTGGAGCTACCGGTTACCAGCGAGGTGCCGACGCAAAACCTGACTGCTGCGGAACAGGCCAGTCAGGCCAGTGAAGACCGCACCGGCTGGCAGTGGGACGATCGAGCACGCAAATGGACCCTGACGGCGAGTACAATTCCCCAAGCGCAGGAATGGCTGTATGAGAACGAGGCCCTATTGCTGCGCATCTCAGCCCAGGACGAACTCAATGTCTTTGAGGGCGCCAGTCATGCCACGGTGGTCAAGGTGATTCAACTCGATAACCCCAAGAATTTCAATCGACTGCGTCAAGACCCCTTTGGTTTAGCGGATATGCTGACTCAGTCGGCATTGGATGCCAGCTTTTTGGCCGAAAAGCAGCTCTATCTGATGCCCGGCGGCAGCATGACCCTGACCCTTGATCGAGAAGAGGGCGTACGCTATGTGGGTATTCTGGCGGGCTATTATCGGCTCGATGAATACAAAACGGTGACCCGTTTGATCAGTATCCCGGCCGTATCAGAATCGTTAGAAACCGGCTTACTTACCCGTCTGTGGCCGCTCAACAAAGAGGTCGTGCGTCAGCGCCCGGCGCGCTTGAAGATCTGGTTAGATGCGGGCGAACAAGAAATAGCTTCGGTGGCTATTCAGGTTAATTGACCTGTGGCCGGGCCGTCGAATAATGAACCAACAGCGTTATCAGCCAATAGTCGCTGACCGTGACTATTGATAGGAATCGAGGCACATCATGCATAAACCACTTTACTGGCATCATGGTCTGTTTTTGCAGCCGCAGCATTTTCAGTATCAGGACCAGGCCCTGCACGCCACCATCGACAAGGTCTGGAAAACCCTTGCCGGAGATCACTGGGGTGTTATCTCAGCCAAGCTTGATGAAAATCTGTTGGTCGAAAACATCGTGCAAGTTCAGACTGCCGACCTAGTGTTTCAGGATGGCACCTGGGTGCAGTTGCCCGACACCGCAACGGTGACGCCGCTGGTCTTAAGCAGTGAAGCCTTTGGCGCGGATGCCAGTCTAATCGTCTACCTGGCCCTGCCCAAGCATCGAATCAACCAGAAGGCGCTCGGACAACGCTATCTGGACACGGAGAGCCCCGTGCCGATGCCCGATCTCTATCAGGGTGGCGACCCAATCGATATTCCGGTGCTAACCCACAGTTTGCGCATTGCCCTCAAGCATAGCCAATATTCGCCGGGCACAGCCGCAGATGGTCAGTATCTGCAACCGGAAGAACAGTCAATTCCGATCGCCCGCCTGGTTTGGCGCAACGATCGCATCGAACAGGACGCTGAGTTCATCCCGCCTAGCCTAGTAATTGCTGGCGTGCCGGCGTTGCAGCACCTGGTTGGCAGTTTGCTCAAGGAGTTGCTTGACCGTTGTCGCCAGCTGGAAGACTACAAGGGTGGTCAGGACAATGGCGAGTTCAGCAGTCGCATCTTCCGCTTCCGTCTGGCCTTGCAAACTCTAAGCCGCTACACCGCGCAGCTCGATCATATTAGCGCCTCCAAGCGAGCCACCCCTGATGAGCTGTATCTCTGTCTGAAGCAGCTCTTGGCGGAAGTGAGTGTTTTTACCCCGCGCGTCGATGTACTTGGGCAACGCGGTAGTAATTCTGAAGCTCTGAACTATGAACACAGAAAAGCCGATCGCTCTTTTAAACAGCTCAAAGAGCGCCTGTTAGAGACACTCAATGAATTGTCCGTGCGCCCCGAGCGCCTAGTGCGTCTGGAACCGTCCGGAGTGGATCGACTGCAAGCGGTCTTGCCGGCGGATTTTGCCAAAAACCTAAGTCGAGTCTTTATGATTGTGCGCAGCACTGCGCCGGTCAGTGACTGGCGCGATGACTTGTTGGCCTTTGCCAAGCTGGCGCCCGCCAATCTCCTGCCCACTCTATTGGACAAGGCGATCCCCGGTATCGAAATTGTGGCCGAGGCGAACCGTCCAGAGGGACTGCCTCAACGCCCGAATTCGTGGTATTTCCGACTAAATTTGGACCACGCCAGCGATCTGCTGCACGCCATTAAACAGGGTGAGGATTTGGTGCTCTATTGGCCTGACCGACCAGATGATATCTCAGTCGAACTGGCCCAACTCAAAGGATAAGTCTATGCATTTGGTCGATTGTTTCGTCGATGTGTTCACCTTTGTCCGGCAATTGACCGCCGTTGACAGTGAACCCATGTCCGACACCGCCGTGCGTCAGCGCCTCGATGAACTGCTGGCCACCAAGGCCCATCTGGCAACAGAGGGGGGCTACCAGAGTCAGCATTATGATGACGCCAAATTTGCTGTGGTCGCATGGCTCGATGAAAAAATTATTGGTTCCGATCTGTCTATCAAGGATCAATGGCGCACCGAGCTAGCGCAAAAGCATTATTTTAATACCGTTAAAGGAGGTCAACTGTTCTTTGAAAAACTCAGTGCCCTCGATCAGTTTGACGCCTTCGAGATGGATGTCCGGGAGGTGTTTTTCTATTGCTTGGCGTTCGGTTTTCACGGCAAATATTATACCGATGCCGGCGTCCAGGAGCTGGCCGCCATTCGAACGGCGAATTACCAACTGCTGATGCAAAAGCAAGGCGTGGCGGATACCAAGGCGATGTGGTTTAGCCAGCAACCGATGGCCGGTGGAGATGCCGATGTCGGCGCGAAGCCTCAGGGCTGGGCGCTGATGTACGGCGTGCCCTTGCTGGTGGTCACGGTTGCGGTGGCCTGGATGCGAGTCGATCTATTGGGTTTGATAGAAAATTTGGTAAAAACACTGTAAGCCAAAGGTGTCCGTTACAACAGGCCTGCTGCGGCAGGGTTTTTGACGGCTAAACAGACAAAAAAACAGGAAACAAACTCCATGAGAATGGTGCTGAAAATATTTTATCTGGTCCTGATCTGGGGTGTGGTTACCGCCATCTGTCTGGGGGCCAGTTACGTCATCAATGGTGAGAATATGCAGCCGGGCTTCGGCTGGGCCGGCCTTATCTTTGCCCTATGGCTGAGCTGGCGCCTGTTGCGCTGGATGTTTATCCGCTATAAAGCGCGCTCCCGTGCCATGCATCTGGCGAATTTTGAGCCGGCCGTCGTCGGCGAGAGTACGAGTTTTTGGTCGAAACTGGCAACGAGTTGGGTCAAGCCTGGGGTCGACCAGCGCCTGCACGCCGTGCTGCGGTTCTTGTCCAGCAGTCGCTTAGCGCGCAATCAAAATCCCAAATACGCGCTGCCTTGGTTTGTCGTCGTGGGTACCCCGGCCGCGGCCATAGAGGCCACCCTTGCAGCGGCCAATGTCGGCAAGCCGAGTGTGGATCAGAGCGACTTTAACAGCCCCGATTTCGAAACCCGCTGGTGGTTAACCAACCAGGCGGTATTGATTTCCACCTCGACCTCCTTAACCAGCAGCGCCCCTCAGCTGGACGAGTGGTTGCGCCTGTTGCGCCTGTTGCGAACTCAACGGCCGGCCAACCCGGTTAACGGTTTTGTCGTGGCCCTGTCGATCAGTGAATTGATAAACCGTTCTGCCGATGAGCTGGCCGAGCTGGGCGAGCTGTATCGCAAACGAATCGACGAGGCCATGAGTCTTACTGGTGTCAAGATGCCCGTCTATATACAGCTGACGGGCGCTGAACAGCTGCCGGGCATGGCGGTCTTGATCGACCTGATGAGTGACGCCGAACGTGATCAATTTTTTGGGGTCTTGAATCGAGATGGCATCGGCAGCGACGAATTTATGGGTCAGTTTATCGACCATGTCACGGAGACCATTCAGAAGCGTTCTCTGACCTACTTGCTGCAACATGAATCGGCACATTCGTTAATTGAGCTGCCGTCGACGCTGCGCGGTTATTCAAGCAAGCTGTCGGCTTTCGTCAATGGCTGCTTCCAGGTCAGTGCGTTCCAAAACACCCCAGACATCCGCGGCATCTGCCTGAGCGCACAGATAACCACTGAGGACGGTTACACCAAGCCGGCTTTTGTTAAGGTTTTTCTCGAACAGATTCTCGCCGCCGAAAATCGATTAGCGGGCATCTTGCCCGAGGCCGAGCAACGTCAACGGCAAATGCGTAACGGCCTGTTTGGCGGCTACCTAATGGTCTTGGCACTGGTGCTGGGTCTGCTCGGCTATAGCTACGTCGGTCATCGAAACTTTGTCGGTGACCTGCGCGAGCAATATGCTGGCACATTGGTTGAGCGCCAAGACGCGTTCTTAAACATCAATATCTTTTATCGCCTGCAGACGGTGATTAACGCCCTGGATGGTCGTATCTGGTTTCCCTGGATCACCCACAATCGTTTCGTTGCAGACGTGAAGATGAACTTCGTCAGTCGCAGTGACGTGGCATTGCTGGTTCGGTTGGAAAGCGATCTGAAGATCAAGGCGACCGAGGAGCTGCTCGTCGGTCGTGATATCAAGCTAATGGGTCAGTTTGTTAATACGCTGATCGATCAGATTAATTGGCTTGAGGCCTACACCAGCGGGACGCGCGGCAAGGAACTGACGGCTCTGGCGCCGCCCTATTCGCTGACGTTCCCAACTCTGCCGGACTTTGTCGATCAGGAGCAGGTCGATCGATTAAATAGCGTGTACCGTGCCCACCTTGACTGGAGTGGTGACGGCGAGCTGGTGACCCAAGATCTCGAAGCCAAGCGCGAACTGTTGGAGCAAATCTTGGTGGAATTCCCCGGGCAGTTCTCGTGGATGATCGAATGGGCCAACAAGGTCGCCTATGGCGACCGGGTGCAGCTCAAGAATTATTGGCGCGGAGGCGCAACCCTGGTAAAAAAGCATGAAGTCCCGGGCGCCTATACTGTCGGTGGCAAAGCAGCCATTGACGCGCTCTTGGACAGCATGGAACAGATCAGTGGCATTGGCTTCGACGACTTAGGCGACCGCATTGCCTTGCCTGAGGATGCACCGGCTTACCTGGTTGAATTGCGCCTGTTTCGCGAGGACTATTACAGTGAGTATTTAAAGCAGTGGGAAGACTTCCTGATCAACTTTGGCGACGGGGCTCAGGTGCTGGCTAACCAGGATGATTGGCAGGGTTTTGTCGAAAATTTACGCAATGCTAAGAACCCGTTCTTTTTAGTGCTGACCGAGGCCAACAATCAACTGATCGATTTCATCGGCACCGAGCGCGAGCCGGACTGGTTGTATCTGATCGACTATTACAATCAGGTGCTGGCCCTGCTGGGCCAAACGGCTCCGGGGGGTGGCGCCGACAACAAGGCCGCGACCAAAACCGCGATCAAGCTGATCAGTAAGCTGGGCTCGGGCGGCAAGGCCATCGCTAAGATGGCGAAAACCGTGCAGAAAACCCAGAAATCACTCGACAGCGGCGGTGGCGCGGGCCCTTCACCGACCGAGATGCAATTGGCCATGGCTGACGTGTCCGATATGGTTCTGCTCTATCAGCAAGGCCTGAGCGATATTGTCGCCAATTCCTCAAAGCGCTTGGTGTCTCTGGCGGCCATGCGGGAAAATTTTCTCGCGCCGCGCAACCCCGGTGGTGGCACTACCGCCTATGCTCAGGCCTGGAAAGCGGTCTCGGCCATTGAAACCCAGCTCGGGCGGGAAAAGGCCAGCACCAAAGCTTTTTGGCGAATTTTTAAAGGATCGGTGGTTGCCAGTCAGCGTTATCTGATGCAAGAAGCGACCTGTGCTGTGCAGGAACAATGGCAGAATCAATACTTGGCCAACCTCGATGGCGTGCCGCTTACCAGCGTGCCCAATCTAGCCTATGTCGAGGAGGGCCTATTGTGGGCATTTCACGATGCGGTCTTGGCGCCCTTTGTAAAAAAAGGCAATGGCGTATTCAGCGCCAAGAAGCTTGAAAATGCCTCGTTGGCACTCACCCCAACGCTCTATCAGTATCTCAACAATGGTTCGGCCTATCGATTTAATAATAAGCCGTTTTATCAAGTCTTTATCGATGCTAAGCCGATCTCGGTCAATATCAACGCGACCCTGTTGCCGCATGAAAGCAAATTGACGCTGGTGTGCCCGGAACGCGAGTATTTGCTGCGTAACAATAACTTCCCAATCAGTCAGATGATGCAGTGGAGCGATACCTGTCAGAGCTTTGAATTGAGTATCGCCGTGGGCCGTTATGTGGTGAAGAAACAATACCCCGGCGCGCTTGGCTTTGCGCGCTTTGTGCAAGAATTTAAAGATGGCACCACGCGCCTACCCATAGCGCAGTTTCCAGAATTTGAAGATCGGCTCGCGGCCTTAGGTATCCGATATTTCGACCTCAATTTCCGCTTTAAGCAACATATGCCGATGCTCAATCGGTTGGCCACCAGTCAGCTGGCCACGCCGCCGATCGTCGCTGACTGTTGGGATCTAAGTACCACCACCCTAGCCATGGAGCTCTAAGCCATGGCCCTAACGCCGCTGTTTAAAAGTGCCAATATGCCGACTGGGATGAGCGCGGTACGTGCCCTGGTGGTGGGCCAATTGGGTCATCGGCTGTGGCAAAAGATGGATATCGACATTGCCAATTTTGATCAGGTTATTGAGCGCATGGCGCCGCAAGTGGATCTGCGTCTCGCCGATGGTGATCGAGTTGAGCTGCGCTTCAAGCGCTTGGTGGATTTTCAACCGACTCAATTGCTGACCTGCAGCGCATACTTCATCGCCCTGCAAGCGGCGATGCAGGCCCTGCGCCAACAGGCGAGCGGAACGACCGAGTTCGCTGATTTCGCCAGCCTAGCGCCCTGGGTCAGTTGGCACGAGCAGGACCGGCCCAACAGCGAGCAACTGTGGCTGCGCTACAACGAGTTGCGTGCCCTGCTGGAACAGAGCGTGGCCGAGGTGCTAGCGCATCCTGACTATCAGCTGTTGGAACGCAATTGGACCCTAGTGCATCAGCTTGTCAGTAATCTCAAGGCCGATCAGGTTCAGGCCGACCGCAGTGAGCCCCACTATCGCATCACCTTGCTTAACCTGAGCAAGGCCGAGCTGGTTGAAGATCAGAGCAGCGTGTCCAATCCGCGGGACAGCCAATTCTATGCCCTAGTTTACGGCGATGAACTTGGGCAGTTCGGCGGCGTCCCCTATCATCTAGCCAGCTTTCAATTTGACCTTAGCGACCGTCCCGCAGACCTGGAATTGTTGGCCGCACTCGCCGTGACCGCGGCCGCAGCGCAATGTGTGCTGAGTGTCGCCATAGCGCCAAGCCTCTATCTGGACGCGACGCTAGCCGATGAGCCTTTGAGTCAACCGCGCTTTTACGCATGGCGGGCGTTGATGGAGTCACCCCTCAGCCGCTATCTGCTCTTATCGGCCGGGCAGTATGCCTACCGCGCCGCGCACCGTTATCAAACGCTTGCCTCGGGTATCGGTTTTGCCGAGTCCTTGCCGACGACCCATTGGGCTCACCTGCACATCTGGCATATCTACGAGTTTGCCCGTTCGCAACTGCGGGTCGGTACCGCCTTGGCCAGTGCCGAGCCGTGCGACCTGCGGCCGTTGCAAATGCGCTCTTGGCCTGCCGATGCCAGTCGGCGCGTGGATGAACGACTGAGCCCAGAGCGGCAACAGATTCTCGCCGATCTGGGCATTAACAGTTGTCTGAGTAACCAACAACGTATGGCCTTCGCGCCCCGTTTCCAAATGCGCGCCGGGCTGGCATCGCTCGGCCCAGAATACTCCGTGGCCCAGCAGGATTTACACAGCGAGCTGCTGCTGCTGCAAAACCAGTTTGCCCGCCACCTCAAGGTGCTAATCCGGGAAGGGTTGGGCCACGGCAGTCCGGATGAAATAAAACAGATGGCCCAGAAATGGCTGCAGCCCTTCGTGCAGAGTCCGGGCTTGGTTAGTCGCTCGCAGTGGCAACGGCAACCGCTTGAATCGGTCCAGCTGGACTGGCACAGCGACGCTCAGGGTGGGCAGTTATTGAATATTGCGCTGCGCGCCCGCTTACCCGATTACGACCGGGCAGTCGATTTGGTGCTGCAATGGAACTGAATAAAATCCATGACCCTATTTGTATAAGGACGTCGAGATGGCAGGTTTATTAAACATCAGTTCGAGCAGTGGCCCGGTGGTCGAAAACAATGTGCTGTTCGATATGCGGCATGGTTTGGGTTTGGGTGGTATTCAGACCGACGCGCGTGGCTGGGTAACGGTCAATGATGCCTTCTCGGCGAGCAATCAGACTCTGCGTCATCAGACCTTACAGCTAGTGCGTGCCGTGGATGCTTTCACGCCCCGGCTGATGTCGGCCTTGACCAACTATGAGTTGTTTCCCAAGGTCGAGGTGGTCTGGCACTGGGTTAATAAGGAAACCGACGCCGTTGAATACGATTATCGTATCGTGCTCGACGATGCCCAGCTGATCTATGCCGCCCCGTGGGACTTTATCTCCGACGATGGCATCTTGAAGGAATTGTTAACCTTCAGTTATCGAGAGATTTCCTGGAAATATCTCGGTCCAGAACCCGGAACTGGGGACTTTATCAGCGAAGCCAGTTCGGAAGGTTTCTTCTAAGATGGTCATTTACCTCGGTCATCGTGCGCGCTTGGCCACATTACTGCGCGGTGCATTGGCACCCATCATTAGGAGACGCTGCCGTGCGCCTGCTTGAACGCATGCTCCAAGCCAAACCGGCCAAGCTGGGTTTTCGCCATAAGAGCCAAAGCCATGCCGAGCAACACCAGGCGTCGGTTCTAGAGTATCTTGAGCAGAGTCTGAACCACCGCCTGCAACCGGGTGCTGGCGAGTACGGTCGGGCATACCAACAGTGGTTTCCGGCGTTGAATCGCCTGACCGACGAACAAAGTTGGCCGGATCTATGCGCTTACTTAGCGCATATGGAACCGCGTATTCAGCACCTGTCGATTCGGGCCTTTCGGGACAGCGAAGGCAGCCAAGTAGTGCAGGACTTTGTGCGCAACCGGGAGCAGAATCGACAACCGGACTTGGTTTTTGTACTGCATTTTGAACTCATTGCCGACCCCGCAACGCCGCATGAGCGGGCGGTGTTAAAATTGAGCAATGGAAAAATTCACCTCGCCTTAATGGGGTAGGTTATCAGTCCATGTTGAAAGAGCATTACGAAAAAATATTGCAGCAGTTGCGGAACGATGCAGCCTATTTAGCGCAACGTTACCCGGATCTGGCCGTCAATTTGCAGCGCGACAACACCGATCCCGATGTTGCCCGCCTGCTCGAAGGCGTCGCACTCGTGGCCGCCCGACAGGCCGAACAGATGGCCGAAGATCGGGACGAGCAGGCTCAGGGCTGGTTGCAGGCCATCGCGCCGGAACTGCTCCTGCCGCTGCCGGCTATGGTCTTGGCACAAGCCGAGGTGGGTGCCGACACGCAGACCGTTACCGCCGGTACCGCCTTCGTTTCGGGCAGCCAGGACGGATCTGTGCATTGGCAGGTCGCGCACGATTGTACTCTCCTGCCACTGGTGTTGACCGACCTGGAGCAGACTGGGCAGGCATTGAGCCTTCAGTTCACCGTCCAGGGCGATCTTGCAGCGCCGATTCAACCGATTCGCGTTCAACTGGTGGGTGACCTGCACGACAGCCAGACCCTCGCCTATCATCTGGCTACTGGTGTCGATGGCTGGGAATTATCATACGCTGATCAGCGCCTGCCGCTGCCGGCCAGTGCCTGGCAACCGGCCTATCAGGTGGCCGACGGCAGTTGGCTGGCCGCGGTCGATAACCGGGTGCAAACGAGCCGACCGCGTTGGCTGCAAGAATGTTGGTGTTTACCCGAGCGCATCTTGGCGTTCGATCTTGATCTAAGCCCGGCCCTAGAACAACGTGCTCTGACGGCCGGCGAGACATTCCGGATTCATTTCAGCCTGCGCGAAATACTGCCGCAACAGGTTGAGCTGAGCCAGCTGGCCCTTAACGTATTGCCATTGATTAACCTGCAGCCGAGTGCGCTGCTGCCCTTTACC
Organism: Reinekea sp.; assembly: GCF_982785585.1. Classification (NCBI taxonomy): domain Bacteria; kingdom Pseudomonadati; phylum Pseudomonadota; class Gammaproteobacteria; order Oceanospirillales; family Saccharospirillaceae; genus Reinekea; species Reinekea sp. Next base: position 192,389 of record NZ_CEYAVF010000001.1, read on the forward strand.
CGCCAGCTAGAGCAAAGCCTATATCAGCTTGCACTGGCAGACGAACGCCTATCTGTGCAGCAGCTGGTCGCGATTGTCTCGGTCAATGAGCAGCTGGCCCAGGGTGAGCGTCATGATTATTATCCGATCGCCGAGGTGGCGCATCGAGGGGCTCAGGATGGCGTTTATCAGCTGCTGCGGCAGACGCGTCAACCCCAAGTCCAGATGCGATTGGATCGACCGGCGTCGAGCGCTGGACTGGTGATGATCGAATGCTTAACGCACCAGGGCGACGCGGCCAGTCGGTCCTCGACCGGCGCCACCCTGAGCGGGCCAATAAGTGGCCATCTGGTCTGTAGCCCGAGCCAATGGATCGCGGCACCGGATCAGCAACAGGCGCAGTGGCAAATGTTGCACGCGCAGCAGAGCGCGCAGCAACGCGGCGATTTGGCGGCCCTAGTCGATCAGTTGCGGGGTCTGTTGCCGCCCGAAGACAGTCACTTCGACGAACGCCGTCGGCTCATGCGTTCAGTCGATGCGCTGCTCAGCTTGAGCGTCAGCGCTACGACGATAACGCGCGGCACCAGTATTATTCTCGGCCAAGAAGTAACCCTGAGGTTAGAGCGCAGCGCGTTTCGAAGTGATGCCGATTGTTGGCAATTTTGCTTATTAATCTGGCAAATGCTGCGCGGGCGATTGGCCATTAACAGCGTTATGGCGTTGCGCGTACAGAATGAAAAACAGCAGGATCTACTCTATTGGCCAGCGGCCAGTGGCACCCGGGCGGTAATATGATAACCGATACTCCGCTTCAGGCGGATGCGCTGATCCAGCGCAGCGCATCCGCCAGCGCCGAGTTTGGCCCACTGCTGCCTGGCTTCTATGGCGCGGCGGTCGAATCCGATGAGCAGGGGCCCATACCGGCCCTCTTGGCGTTATTGTTAATGCCCTTGCAAGCACAGGCCGTGGCGATGAGCGATCATTACCAGCCGGTACTGCAACAGGCCCGCCATGGCCACAACAGCTTTGCCAGCTTTCTGCATTCGGATGCCTTAGCCGATCTGACTGAGCCGAGTCGGGGCTTACTTAGCGCTAGCCAATGGGTGCAGGTCAAGCGTCTGTTTGGCGACGCCACCGGCAGTTGGCAGGGCGCGCTTGCGCTCCTGGCCTGTCTGTTTCCGGGTAAGACCATTAAGCTGATCGAGGGCGTGGTACTGGAGCGCTATCTGCCCAGTCAACAGATGACCGGTCTGCTCGGTGGCAATGCCTTAGGGGGCGACTCGGTGCTGGGTTATAAACTGCAAGACCGGATGAACGGTTGTCGCTTCACGCTCGCCACCTTCAGTGCCGAGGATCTGCAGCGCTATACCCATGACGACTATCTGACCCTGACCCGGATCCTGCTGAAGCGCTATATTGGCCAACCACTGGCCATCAAGCTGCATCTGCACCTGGCCCGCGATGCGCAAAAAAATACCGCGTTGGGTGAGCCAATGAAGGCCATGTTGGGTGTAAAAACCTGGCTCGCCGCGGCCGAACAGCACGACAAAGAAATTGTGATTGAACTATGACATTGACCGCGACACCGGGCGCAGTCCGAACCCCTTTTTCCACACGCCACTCAGTCCGCGAGTTGCGTTACACAGAGAACCGCCTATGAACTGGTATCGTTTTAAAGAAGCATTTAACTGGATTGTCATTGGCCTAATCGCGACGGCGATCTTGCTGTGGGCTTGGCAGCAGGAACAGGACAAGGAAACCATCGTGATCGCGACGGCATCCAAGGGCGGCTATTATTACGAATTTGGTAAACACCTTGAGTCGGAATTAAAGCGCATCGCCGGCGATCGGTATGTCATCGAAATTCTATCGACCAGCGGCTCAGTCAATAACAGCGAGCTGTTGCGCAAGGGTGCGGTTGATGTCGGCATTTTAGCAATTGGTTCGGTCTCATTGCAGAACCTGAGCATCGTGGCCCCCTTGTGGAAAGACTATTCCCATATAGTGGTGCGCAAGGACAGCAACGCCAACTCCGTGCAGGAATTCGAAGGTAAGCCCTTTATCCTCGGCGTGCAGGGCTCCGGCTACCGCACCCAGGCTAAGCAGCTGATGGAGTTTTTCAGCGTAGACGATGAAACCATGGTCGGGAACGATCTCTATTTTAAGGAATTGTTAAACAATCCCGCTATCGAAGGGGCCATCGTGACTACCGGCCTATTGAATCCGGATCTACGCGATGTTTTGTTTAGCGGCCAGTATAAGCTGATGCCGGTTACACCGGCAGAGGGCTTTGCCTTCAACCATATCTTTCACAGTAAGGACTTTATTCCGGCCGGAGTGTACCCCTCGATCAATGGCCCCTTACCCGCTCAAGCGGTGCCCACGATCAGCACCATGGCCGTGTTGGCCGCGAGTCGAAATATTAGCGATGACAAGGTCGCTATCATTCTGGAGGCGCTCAATACCAGTGACTTACGCGCCAAGGCGCCGGTGCTGCTCGACGTCAACCCGACCAACGATCCAATCTTACGGCTGCTGAATCTGCATCCGATCAGTGCCAAATACTATGATCCAAACTTTGGCTTGAATATCTTTTCCGATGCGGTGACCGGGCTCGAGAGTCTGAAAGAATTAATCTTGTTGATGCTGCTGCTGTCCCTCGCGCTGCTCTATAAACTGCGCGATAAGCGAATTAAAAAGGCGCTCAGCCAACAAAATCGCATTGCCAAGGAACTCTTTGCCACCTTTGAAGAACTGTTGAAAATCGAACGCACGCTGAAGGAAATCAGTGACGTTCGACTCTTAAAGCAATATGAATTCCAGGTACTTAATCATAAGAAACGCACGGTAGAAATCGCCAAGGCGGGTGGCTTGGAAATAAACGATGTGTACATGAGTGTTATCAACGAATGCAATGAGCTTTCGGCCCAAATCGGTCACCGTCTGCGCAGCCATCAACAGAAGACACAGAACCAGACCGACAGCTAGCTAACGGTGGCCCGGGCCGCCCAACCGTCTACCGTGAGCGAGGGCCAATTAAGCCATGCGTGTTATTAAGCCTTTAGAACTGAGTGTGCAGATTCGGCCGTTCGAGTTCAGCCGGCAGAAGATGTTGGCTATCGGCGTGCATTTGGCGCAGCCCTTCGATGCTCGACGGGCACTGTTTAGCGAACAGGATCTGTGGACCTTGGCGGCGCAATATCTGAGCGAATGGGATGTCTATGATGAGGGCATGCCTAAGCCCGTCGGTGAGTATCTGGTCTATGGCAGCTATTATGGCTCGGTCCCGATGGCAGCCGACCACGTTCAGGTTCAGGTCGGTTCGCTGAGCAAAACCCTCAAGGTGATTGGCCGTCGGCAGTGGCGCACCAGTATCGGCAGTACCAATGCGGAGGCCTTGAGTACCTTGCCGATCCGTTACGATGTCGCCTATGGCGGAGCGCAGATTAAAGCCAACCCAGTCGGCATCGGCGCCGATGCACTTTTATTGCCGCAGATTGAGCACCCGGATGACCCCTTCAGTCATCCGAACCAGCCGATTGTGTCGGCCGGTTTCACCGCGCGCAATATTCTCTGGTCGCCCCGGCAGGAGAAATGGGGCACCTACAGCGGCCGCTGGCAAGAAACCGATGCGCCGGGTTTTGCCAAGGATATCGATTGGACGATCTTTAACTTGGCGCCGGAAGATCAATGGCTTAAGGCCGGCTTCTGGCAGGGCGGTGAGCCCTTTAAAGTGCGCAACATGCATCCGCAGCAGCCTATACTCGAAGGCCAACTGGGACAGTGGCGGATACGGTTGTTCGTGTTAAAAGCCGAACAGCTGTTTGAGTTGACGGCTAAATTTGAAACCTGTTGGTTGTTCCCCACTGAACAGGTGCAAACCGGCTGCTATCGCGCTCAATGTACGACGGACACCTTCGATGGATCGGAAATCAACGCCCTGCTGGTGGCCTATGAAGACCCCTTGGGGCCTGAGAAAACGGTTCAACACTATGCCGACGCCCTCACCCGCCGTCTGGCACCAGAGGGCGATATAGAGGATCCGGATGACCTAGCCCTGCGGCCCAATGGCGAGCCGCTGAGCGTCTTGCATCCACCGGAACCGAGTCTCGTGCCCGAGGTGGTCTTACCGGGCGCGGCCGCCGGCATCGGCTTGGGTGCCTTGGCGGCGTTGGCTAAAATGAAAGGCGGTAAGGGTGGCGCTGAGGCCGAAGCGGCGGTGGCCGCGGAGGCCAAGGTGGATGACGCGTCAGCGACCGAACTGAGTGTCGGCAGCGCGGCGCCAGCCGACGGGGCTGTCCCGGCCAATGTTGAAAACAACGCCCAGGCGCCGGCAAGCGAAACCGACGCGGCGCCCGAGTCGCCCCCGGAAGACCCGGCTGTCGCCGAAGCCATGGCCGACCTGGATGCCTTGATGGAATTGATGGCCGACCAGATCGCCAGTGCTAATGCGCTGATGAAGAAAAACCGCCTTGAAATGGGTCTAACGGCTGAACTGATGGCCGGCCTGAGCGATGAGGGTGGCATCGATGCAGTGCTAAAAGAAGCCTTGCCGGCCGGTTCGCCGACGGCCGACGTGATTAACGACCCCTCGGCCTTGCAGGAACTGCTCGCCGAGCCGGCGCGGATGATGAAGGCAGCCCAGGAGGCCGGTCTAAATGCCGGCGCCCTGGCTGAGCACAAGGACCTGATTGAAGCCGTCTTAGCCGGTACCGCGACGCCCGAGGACGCCGAAGCATTGCTCGAAACAATACCATTGGAGATGGTGGCCAAGATGATGGCCGAGGCGGACGTCGAAAGTGGACTCGATCCGGCCATCTTAACGGCCATTAAAAAAGCCACCGGATATAAATCGAATTAGTCAGCCCGGAAAATGAAATAGACTAATTTACCTGAGTACAGGAAGCTTATAGATGAGTGTTGATGTTACCTTTACCGTTGCCGGCGAAGCCTATTACGTGATTGCGATCACCAATAGCCGAGACGCGGTGAACGAGTTTTTTGCCTTCGATATCGATATCCGCCATGCCGACGAACTCAAGCTGTTGGCCTGTCAGGTAAGGAATGCCGCGACCCTATTGATCGGTGACCTTACCTACGAATGTGAAATAGTTGCCCGGCATTACACCCTCATTACCGATGTCCAGGCCGGCGGTGAATCGGGTCAGCAGCTTAAATTGGCCTTGCGCCCCCGGGGCTGGTCGCGCTTGAGCCACCAAGCGATGCGCGTCTTTGAGGTCGGTGATGCCCAAGACCCTCTCAATATCGGTTTTGCGGCGGTGCCGACCCTGGCAGAACTGACCCGCTTGCTCAACCAAAGTGCCATTGGTGAAGACAGCGGTTTTGTCGATTCGGCGGCCGATACCAAGCTGGGCGTGTTTCGCATCGACTGGTGGCAGAACCAGCTTCTGGTGCAAATTCAGGAAACCAATGGCGAAGCTTTTACGCGTTTGGTCTGGAAGATGGGCGCATCATTTTTCTACCATGCCTCGCAGAGCGACCATATTTGGCTAACCGTGCCCGACCTGTTGCCGGTGCCGGTGCAACGTATTGTATTGACCGAAGATGACTTGTCCCAGCTGTCCAGCCACACTTACAGTGTGAATCGTTTTGCGCGCTGGTATCGAGATCAGTTTAGCCAAATCAATCATATGGCGAACGCCAGCGATACCATTGGTGTCAACCAAGCCAACCAACAAACCGCCTACCAGCAGGTTAAGCTGCAGTCTCATAAACCGTTGAGTTGTGACCAGGTATACGAATACACCCCAACTCGGCGCGGACATGAGAAAATGGTCTTTATTCCGCTGGAGGTCAGCCACAGCTACCATCATCGTACCGGCTATCATTGCACCGTCCTGGCGCAAAGTACCTTGACCGATGACTATTTCGATCTGTCGGTGTTGGATGAAACACCGCCGCCCTTTTTAACGCCATTGATCGCCACCATTCACAGTGACAGCGATCAGCTGTCCGGCGATCGCGACAGTCAGATGCGCTATCGGGTGCGCTTTGATTTTGCCCTAACTATTGAACAAAAAATAGCTCACCCGAAAGCCTGGTTGTTTCGCTTGCGCCCGAGCTCGTCAAATAATGGCGCAGGTGCCTATGAGCCGATGCCAGTGGGCACCAAGGTAGTGATCCAGATGATCAATGGCGACCGTGAGCAAGCTGTGATTGCCAGTACCTTCTTAACCAAACATGGCAGGAGAACCGAATGACAACACTCACAGACGTTCAGGAGGCAGAACGAAAGGCCGACGCTGCAGAAGAGAACCTCTCTACCAGTGCGGCAGATCATGCCAGTCAAACCTATATTGCCCTAGGACAGACGGCGATTGATCTGCGTTTAGAGGCCAATACCTTAAGGACACAGTATCATACAGCCGCCGGCAATCTGTTCGATCTCGACGTAGAGGAAGCGTTTTACATTTCGTCCACATACGGAGACCTGCAACCTAGGCAGAGGGTATCAAAAACAAATTTGAGCAGTGTTGCATTGGCTGAAGCGCACTTTAACACCCAGGAGGGCGATCGTTACTATTGGTCCAGCGGCAACACCTACACCTTCGGCGGTGGCCATGACTATGCCTTCTGCAACAGTTATAGCGTAACCATGAGTGCCAAAACGACAGAAGATAATTCTAACTTCAAATCATGGGACGGTAGCTTCCCCTATGATATTTATAGTCCAAAAAAAGACGAAAAACCGGCTCTTCGAATGTCCTCCTACGAAACCGATTTTGCAGACCTACCGGACGCTTATAAGATTGATACTCCGATACCAGATTTTTTTATTCGTGAGCCTAACGATCAAGTTAATTTTGAGGACAATGGCGTAGGCAAAAACATTGGCCATACCTACGGCTACCAGCTGGGGGATACCTATGGCATCCAGCTCAGCAAGAACACTCACAATGTCACAGCCGTCGACAGGGCGCACAGCTTCGAATCGGTTGGAATTAGCGAAAACCACTCCCATGTGGGTATTGATGCAAATTTCGCTGCACATGGGCTTGATGTCGAGTTGGGTGTTAAAGCCATGGGTTTTGACTTCGGCCTAACCGGAATGGCCTTTGATATTGGCTATACCGGTGCCAGTTTTAACTATAGTTACAAGCTTGTCGACATCACTTATGAAAAATCAGTTAATTCGTACCAAATCCTCGATCGACCCGAGTTTCGCTTGTCAGATAAGAATATCCGTTTACTAACCACAACCAAGGCTGAAACGATAGCGGGGGAGACGATTGTTTTACAGGTGGAAGACCCCAAGTCGACCCTGATGTTGAAGCCCGCGACCATTCTGGGGCAAGATTCAGAAAGTCTCGGTGATCTGGTTTTTTTTCAGCGTCTCTGGAAATCTATATTTGGTAGCGCAAAGCTTATCGAAAAGGCTTTTGAAGATGTTTTAAAGGATACCAATTTTAATTCAGTCCGCGACGCGGATCATCTAGAAGGTCGATCAAGTAATTATAGTCGGCTCGATGTGGATTTGAATTCCGTTGGCGTAGCGTCCTACGACAGCCGCCCCGGCGGAACATTTGCAGAGTTGGTGGTGAATAGTGGGCGGTCGGTGATTGAGCTTAATATTCGCGATGCGTCATCAAAATTACGCCAAAATGTTAAAAATACAACCCAGTTGTTTGATATAACTAAGGGTATCTGTTACGTCACACATTTCGAAAATATGGATGCCAATTTTATTGGCAAAATGTGGGTCGCCAAAAGTGCCACCCTCGGTGATGACGCAGGAAAAGGTATTCAAAAGAACAGTGGTGGCATCTACGTACAAAAGATCAAAGACCACTATGCAACTTTGAATCTCGATGTCGAGGGTGATGTCATTGATCTGCGGATGCAAACAGGGCCTACTAAGTTTGCTGAACTTAAGTTGGATTCACAAGAGAATATAATTGATCTGCGCACGCAAGCAGGGTCTGATCATTTTTCCGAGCTCACATTAGATTCAAAAGAGAATATCATTGAGTTGTCTGCGCAAAAGGCCGCGAAAACCGGTGTTTTACAGCAGTTAGACGGAGCTAAAGGCACCTATAAGGTACTGATCAACGGCAACAGTTCGTCGTTCGAATTGGCCCAGAAAAAAGCAGCGTTAAAGGTGAAGGACGTTGATCTTAAATTTGCCAGCGGGAAGGCAGAGCTTACGGCTGCGAAAGGTATTGAGTTAGACAGCGCTAAAACCATTAAGCTTGCCGCGTCGACAAAAGTCGATGTGAATGGCAGTACGTTCACAAAATCGTCGGTAAAAATACCCTCAGGCAGTGTCTCGATTGGCAGTGCTGCATCGAATGTGAAGATAAGCAGCTCCGGTCTCACTGTGACAGGTGCTAAGGTGGGCTTTACTGCCAAGGCCATGTTGCAGCTTTCAGGCGGAATTATAAAATTAGGGTAAAACGAAATCTATGAAAAATTCAATTATTAGCACGCTATGGCTCCTGATCGGCACAATTAGCCTATCGGGCTGCGCCCTATTCGGCGGCGCCAGCCGAGTCCCGGTGAGTGACTACTTACGGCAACAGTTCTCCCTGCAAGAGGCCGAACTGAAACAGTTGCAGGTCTATGTCTCGAGTACCATTGTGCTCGAGCGGGTCACCGACAGCAGCGGTGCCGACATCGCCGCCGGTGAACTCAATGTGTTTGGCGAGCGACTCGAGCAGATTGTCATTAAACCCTCAACCCCGGGCATTATTTTGCAGGCCACCGAGACCTGGGCCAAGGTCAGTTTTTCCGAGGGTACCTGGCTGATCTTCGGCAGCTTTGCCGCCAGTCCGAACGACCCCTGGGGTGGCAAATACGCCCTCTATGCGCAGACCTGGGCCGGCGGCGTGGGCGAGTTGGAATTTAATGGCCTCAGCTATCGGGCGATTAAAACCAGCGGCCAAGCGGTGCTGGAAATTCGCCAAAAAGATTTAAACAGACGCGTGATCGAAAAAACCAAGTTAAGCGGCGTGCCGTTGGCAGCAGAATAGACCTATGGATATCGAAGCCCTATTGGCGTCCGGGCAGGTCGTCGGCTATCAATTGAACGAGCTCAGCTTGACCGGCGTGACACTCGACGGTGTCGACTTCAGCACCAGTCAATTGAGCCAGTGCCGCTTTAGCCAATGCACGTTTCGCGCCTGCCGGTTTAACGAGCTGGTGCTGCAGTCGTCGGTCTGGCTCGACTGTGTCTTCGAGCAGTGCCAATTTAACAACAGTCAATTTATTGAGGTTGAGCTGAGCAACAATCGCTGGCTCGATTGTCAGTTGGATGCCAGCGTATGGCAGCAGGTCACGGCCAACAACCTGCAGTTGGCGCGTTGCCAGGGCGAGGCGGCCAGTTGGGTCGAGTGCCAGTTCGAGCAGCTGCAGGTGAGCGATTGCGAACTGCCCCAATCGATCTGGGAAAACTGTGCGCTGCTGTCCTCAGGCTGGACCGGCACCACCCTGACCGGTGCTGATTTCCAAGCCTGTTTGCTCAATAACAGTTGCTTCGAACGCTCACCTGCCCAAGGCCTGACGCTAACCGAATGCACCCTGGACGACCTAGTGGTGAGCGACGCCAATTGGGCCAACCTGCGCTGCTACTGTTTTAGTCCGCAGCAGAACCTGCGCTTTGACACAGTGGATTTGAATTCTGCCAACTTTGCCGACACCGACCTGACCGCCTGCACCTTTTCCGCCTGTCTGTTCGAGGCGACTAACTTTATGGCGGCGACCCTGCTTAACTGCCAGCTAACTAAGTGCCAGGCAGCCAATGTCACCTGGCTCAATGCCCGACTGAGCAGCTGCGATCTGAGTAAGAACCTGCTGACGCAAAATATTTGGTTGGGCAGTCGGCTTGAACAGGTCAGCTTTCAAGGTAGCGATCTGTTCGAAAGCGACTTCCAGCACGCGACCTTTGTCGAATGCAACTTCAGTCGCGCGCACACATTGAACACCCTATTCGAGGACTGGCAACCGTGACCACCGAGCCAACTAAGCCTGAATCATCCGGGCCAGAGCCAGAGGCGCCCAGCGCGAACGATACCGCGGTTGAGATTGAACCGGGTCACTGGCTGACCGCCTATGTAAAGGACGGCCGCGAGTTCGACCGGGCCAGTTTTAAGGGCGTCGATCTGAGTGGTGTCGACCTGGCCGGCGGGATTTTTTTGGCCTGCGATTTTTCCGCTGCGCTGTTAGTGACCACCGACTGTCGGTATGCCAGCTTTGTTGACTGCGCTTTTCATCACGCCGATCTGACAAGTTTTCTGGCCCAAGGCGCGACGTTCGAGCGTTGCCAATTCCTCAATGTGCTTGCCACGGGCGCCGATTTCAGCGACTGCAATTTCGATAACTGTAAATTTGAGATGTTTAAAAGTACCGACAGTCTGTGGCTGGGCTCAAGCTTTGGTCAGTCGGCGCTGAGCCGTATCGACTGGCAACGGGCCGATCTGTCGCAGCAATCCTTTAGTCAATGCGCGTTGGCCGATTTAGATTGCGGCGCGGCCACCCTGATGCGCTGGACGATGAACGAGTCGACGCTCAGTCGCGTGCATGTGCAGGGCGCTTTCGGTCACGAGCAGTCATACTGGAAAAGCACCATCGACAGCATCAACTGGCATGAGGTGGCGATGATCGGCAGTCTGTTTATCGAGTGCTCCTTTCATGCCGTGAGCTTTGCCGATGCCGTCTTGAGTAAAAGCACCTTTAAAGCCTGTGGCCTGTATCGGGCTGATTTTCAGCGGGTAGTGGCCGATAACAGCGGCTTTAGCGACTGCGATCTGATCGGGGCCGACTTCAGCCACGCGCATTTGCCGCAGACGGTGTGGCAGGGCGCCAATGTCGAGCTGGCGAGCTTTAAACAAGCCTATTTGGATATGGCGATTATGGCTAACCTGCAGGCCAAGGGCGCTGACTTTACCGAGGCGCATTTGGTTTACGCCGATCTGTCCTTCGCCAATCTACACGACGCCCTGTTCCTCGACGCCAAGCTGGACGGCGCTGATCTATTTGCGCTGATCGACCACCAGACCGTCTGGTTGGGCGCCAATCGCGAAAAAGCCAAGGCGATCGATCCGAAGCGGGTTGCCGCACAAAAATTTAAACTTTAGATAGTACAAGGCGCCGTTTACGGCATCAAAGGAGAGGTCGATGTTTTTAAATTCCCAGATGGGCGCCATGAATATGGCCATGCCCGATGTCTGCAAGACGCCGGTACCACCGGCTGGCCCGGTCCCGATGCCCTACCCCAACTCGGCGCAAAGCACCATGGCCAACCCGAGTACGGCCTCCAAGAAGGTGATGGTCGCCAACGCACCGGCCCATTCGCTTAAAACCGTGGTGACCTTGAGCATGGGCGATAATGCCGGGGTCGCCGGCGGGGTCATGTCGAGCAAGATGATGGGCGAGTGCCGTCACAGTAAAGGCAGCATGAAGGTGATGATCGAAGGCCAGCCGGCAACCCGCCTGACCGACATGACCATGCAGAACGCCATGCCTGGCAATGGCGTGGGTGCCACCATTAAACCGGCGCAGACCAAAGTATTGGCGCCCTCATGAAGGAGTTGCAGATGACCAATGTCCACGCACTGGCCAACCCTTGGCCAGCAGCCAACGGCCTTATTCTCGGTGAGGTCGTGCTGTTAACGCAGACCGGCTGCCGAGTGCGCACCGACCAAGGTCTGTTGAGCGCCGAACTGGCCGCGAGCTGTTTGCTGCAACCGGGGCTCGGCGATCGGGTCGCACTGCTGGTCGATGGTGCTCGGTTTTATCTGACCGCGGTATTGATCGCGCACGATAGCGGCAGCCAGCGTTTGCAAGTACCCGGGGAGCTAGTGATTGCCGCGGCGTCGATGCATTTTGATAGCACTGAATCCTTGAGCGTACAAACTCGGTCGTTAGAACTCAATGCCGCTGCGGCGCAGTTTCAGTTCGGCCGCTTTCGCCAGCTGGCGCTAAAAATGACGGTGATTGCCGAAAAACTGGACGTCACCGCTGAGAAAATTCATCGCAGTGCCAAGCAGGAATTCACCCTGTTCCACCAGCAGTTTGAACGCATCCTCGACAGCAAAAATACCCAGGCCGATCGCTGGTTTCAGCGTGTGCACAAGCAATGGGTGGCACGCAGCGAACGAACCACCATAACGGCAAAAAAAGAAGTGAAGATCGATGGTGAACGGATTGATCTAGGGTGAGCGCTGCAAAACGACAAAGTGTTCCTCTGTTGCCGTCGCCGTGAATCCATTTTTAAGATAGAAAGCCACGGCGCGCGGGTTTATATGGAAGCAGCGTAATTTAAGCAGCTTGTCAGGTTGCATGGCTTGGATTGAATCCTGCACCACCGGTTGGTGGCGCTGGGCTATTTCACTTTGCCTAAAAGGTAGAAACCAAAGGTCGCGACCACGGCCCCGATCGCCGCTAAGGCGCCGCCGCGCTGAAAGGATTCAGATACATCGGCACCGATGGCGTGGCCGAGCTCCGTGATCAGTCCGCCAAGGGCGCTGTCCATTCGGTTAAATTGGGCATTGGCAGCCCAGGTGCTATAGAGGATATAACCGCCCAGCACCAATACTGCCAAGCCCACGGCCAGCAATAGCAGCCCACCAACCCTAAACTGCATTTCGGACATAGTTCCGATCCTTGATTGACTCATTAGTTAGGCTTCTACTCTGGATGCCGCCGATCGCGGTGGGTGACTGGGTTAACCGATTTGCTTAAGTGTAGACCCTGGGGCGCTATAATTCTGCCGACTGGATCCATTTTTAGTCAGTGGCTGGGCCCACCCTGGGCCATCTGCTCGGCCGTCGGTTTCAGATAAGAGCCCGTCGAGTGAGACGATCGCCACTCGATTTCCAGTTGCCACGGCCACTCTTAGCGGCGACAATCACCCCTATCCTTTATCCGAACTCTAGAGATGCCCTATGTTAATTAGCAAAAATTCCGTAGTTGAATTCCACTATGTTATGAGTGAAGCGGCCACCGAGATCGAGAGTAGCCACAGTGGCGAACCGATGACCATCCTGATCGGCCATAACAATATGCTCGCCGGGGTAGAATCGGCCCTTATGGGCAAGGCAGGGGGTGATAAGGTTGAGGTCAGCCTCACGCCGTTAGAGGCTTATGGCGAAGTTCAGGCCGATGCATTCCAGCGTATTCCAATTAAACATCTGCAAGGCGCACGGAAGTGGCTGCCGGGCATGACCGCGACGGTTGAATCCAACCAGGGTCGTAAGCAGGTCACGATCGTGAAGGTGGGTCGCTTTAATGTCGACTGCGATATGAACCACCCCTTGGCCGGCAAAACACTGTCTTTTGCCATCGAGATTGTGTCGGTCCGCGACGCGTCGAGCGATGAACTCAGTCATGGCCATGTGCACGGCAAGGGCGGTGTGCATCACGACTGAGGGTGACCCAAAGCAACTCATTAGTGGGTTGGCGGTCAGATCAAGAAAGGGCAATTAAGCCGATGTCGGAACATCGGCTTGCTTGTGCAGGCGAGGCTGCATTTCAGCGTCAGTCGGCGTCGCTATCCTTAACCAGCGTCTTCTTAGCAACCATCTGATGGCGGATCCGGGCACCAAAGACATAGGGCAAGACCAAGCCTGCAAAGGCGATCGCCCAGATGCCGATGGCCAGCGAACTGCCCCATAATACGCCCCAGTTGCCGTCGGAGATAATCAACGCGTGGCTGAGGTTCTTTTCCATCTCTGGACCGAGCAGCAAGCCGAGAATGATCGGCACCAGCGGAATATCCAGCTTGCGCAACAGGTAGCCGAGAATCCCAAACACCACCATAAATTGCAGATCGAATGGACTGTGGCTGATCGAGTAAATCCCGACAAATGCGACCATGGTGACCATGGGCAGCAAATAATGGGTCGGCACCGATAGCAGCTTGACGAAGATGCCAATCATCGGAATGTTTAACAACAAGAGGATAAAGTTGCCAATCAAGAGGGCGGCAATGATGCCCCAGACCACGTCGGCATGCTGAGTAAACATCAGCGGGCCGGGCGTAACATTGAGCGATATCAGCATGGCCAGCAGCACGGCGGTGGTGCCACTGCCGGGTACCCCGAGCGTCAGCATGGGCACCAGCGCACCAGAGGACGCGCCATTGTTGCCCGCTTCGGGTGCGGCGACACCGCGCGGATCACCGCGACCAAAAAAGCCCTTTGCGCCGATGATTCTTTTCTCCAAGGTATAGCTGATAAAGCTACCCAGCGATGCCCCAGCGCCCGGCAAAACCCCAGCAATAAAGCCGAGTAGACCGCCGCGCAGCGTGCTCGGTACCAACGCCATAATTTCCTTAAACGACAAGGACAATTTGCCGACCACGATTTTCGGCGCCGGGCCCTTGACCCGATGTTCGACAAAAAACAGCAGTTCGGAAATGGCAAACAGACCGACGATCGCGAGAATAAAGTCGATACCCTCATAGAGCTTCAGAATGCCGAAGGTATAGCGCTGGGTGCCGGTAGAGATATCCATTCCGACGGTCGAAATCATCAGGCCAAGAGCGGCCGCGATAATGGTCTTGCCGGTGTTTTTGCCGGTAATGCCACCCAGTGTGGCAAAGGCCAACATAAAGAGGGCAAAATATTCGGCCGGGCCAAAGCTGAGCGCAAAGCGCGCTAGAATCGGGGCCAAGAAGATCAACCCGATGGTGCCGAGCACGCCGCCGACAAAGGATGCGATGGCGGAAATGGCCAAGGCTTCAGCGGCCTTGCCGTTTTTCGCCATCGGATAGCCGTCGAGGCAGGTCATCATGGCCGGCTCATCACCGGGGATGTTGAGTAAGATAGAGGAAATTCGGCCACCGTACATGGCACCGGCGTAGACCGATGTCAGCAGGATCATTGCGGTTTCAACCGGCAGCGCCAGGGAAAAGGCGAGCGGAATCAGGATGGCCACACCATTGGCGGGGCCGAGGCCGGGTAAGGCGCCAATAAGGGTGCCGACAAAGGCGCCAACAAAGGCAAAGAGCAGGTTTTGCGGGGTTAAGGCGACCGCAAAACCGTCCATAAGAAGACTAAAGGTTTCCATCAGTTAAACTCCAACAGGCCCAATGGCAACGGTAAATCTAAGAGGTTGTTAAATAACAGGTACACGACAACCGCACCGACGGTGGCAATCATCAGCGCCGGCTTGAGTGCCGCGCCCATACGCCAGGCCAAGAATGCAACACAGGCCAGGGTGGTCAAGATAAAGCCGACCGGTTCGATCAACAGCGCATAGATAAACAGCGCCAAGATCGCCATGGCCAGTTCGATTAAGGTTTTACGCGGCGGCCAGTCGGCATCCGGGTCCGGTTTGAACATCATGTTGAGGCTGGCCAGCGCAAGTATGATCGCCAGTAGGGTGGGAAAGGTTTCCGGTCCAACTGTCTCGCTGCCGCCAAAGGGTTCAGGCCACTGTTGAGCGCCCCAGCCATAGGCTAGGGCGAGAATCAACAGGGAAAGACCCAAGAGTCGATCCCCAATTGATGTCATTTAAGCAGACCAATTTCACGTGAAAGTTGTTCGATATCGGCAACCTGCTGGGTTACAAAGGCTTCGAATTCGTCCGCTTTCGGATGGAAGGGGATTAGGCCATTTTTAGCCATGGTCGCTTTCCACTCTGGCGAGTCATACAGGGTTTCGATCGCCTGAACCCAGTATTGTTTCGCGTCGGCATCGGCACCTTTAGGCATATAAAAACCGCGCCAGTTTGGACCCAGAGCATCAATGCCCTGTTCACGAGCGGTTGGGATAGAGCCAAACTTGCCGGGCAAACGAGTTTCACTTAATACGGCGAGCAGGCGCAGATCGCCCGATTCCCAGAAACCAGCGGCTTCGGAGATGTCACCGGTGAAGGCATCAACGTGTCCGCCAACGACCTGAGTAATGGCTTCGCCGCCGTTGTTATACGACAGGTACGGGATGCTCGGTAAGCTGCCGACACCGGCCGCCTTGGCGGCAATCAGCACTTTCAAGTGGTCCCAGCCGCCATTGGCTGAGCCGCCGGAAAACTTCACCGCACGCGGATCGGCTTTTATCGCCGCCATCAGCTGATTCAGGTTCTGGTATTTGGAGTCTTTGCCGACGGCAATAACGCCATAGTCCGCGCCTAAGGCACCGACCCACTTAACCATGCCGGCATTCATGCCAGTGTACTGACCTTGGGCCAGACGGGTGGTGGTGGCGGTAGAGGCCGCAACGATCAGTTGGTTGTCGTCACCGCGTTTGCCAATAACATGGGCAAAGGCAACACCGCCGCCCGCGCCGGCCATATTGGTGGTCTGCATGGAACCGGGGATCAGCTTTAGATCGGCCAGGGTTTTACCCACACTACGGCAGGTAAAGTCCCAACCGCCGCCTGGGCCAGATGGTGAAATGCAATCGACCTTGCCGGATGGCTCCCAAGCCATGGTCAGGCTGGCCGACAGGCTCAATGCCGTGGCCAGAACAGTTGTTAGGGTACGCTTTGAATTCATGGTGGTTCCTTATTGGGTGCGTTGATTGTTGTTTTTATTTGAGCCGGTCGACTGCTGGTGAGTCAACCGGACCGGCCGAGCATAGGACGCCGCTCTGATCGGCAACAGCTTAAGTGCGTTGATTGCATAAAGGTCTTTGTGATCATTTTGTTCATATTGTTCACGCCGGCGAGCGGACCTTTTTGCTAAACTCAAGCTCCCCTTGAGCCGAACCTGGAACATTATGAAGTCACCCAGCGGCAGCTATCGCAGCCTCAAACTCAATACCCGCTTGATTATTGTGCTGTGTCTGCTCTCTGTCGCCCAGGCGATCCTGATCGGTGGCTTTGCCTGGCTCAATCTGGCGCGTTCGCTCGATCAGGAAATTGGCCAGCGCGCGCTCAATGTCGCCAAGACCGTGGCGTTGACACCGACCGTTATCGTCGGTATCGAACGGCGCGATATGGTCGGCCTGAATCGCTTCGCAAAAAATTTGGCGGCCACCAATGAGGCGCTCTTTATTGTTGTAGGCGATCACAATGGCATTCGGTTAGCCCATCCCAATAGTGCCAAACTGGGTAAGTCGATGGCCGATGATGACGGTGACGAGGGCACGCCGGCGCTGATTCAGGGCCGGGGCTATATCGACAAGGCAAAGGGTAGCCTGGGTTATTCGATGCGCGGCAAGGCGCCGGTTTATGATCTGAACGGGGAAAACATTATCGGTATCGTCTCGGTCGGCTATTCCCTGGCCCAGATCGACGCCACCATTGCCCGCTATTCGATTTGGTTGGCCGGGGTGTTGCTGTTGGCCATGGGCGGCAGCGTGTTTTTTGCCATCACCATCGCACGGCGCCTTAAGCGGGAAATTCTTGGGTTGGAACCAGAGCAGATCGCGCGGCTTTTTACCGAGCGCGATGCCACGCTGCAGTCGGTGCGCGAAGGCATTATTGCCATCAACCGCGCCGGCCAGATCACCACCTTTAACCGCAAGGCCGTTGAAACGCTGGGCCTGTCTCCCGATACCCTGCTTGAAGGTGAACAGATCGACGCCATCTTGCCTGATTCTGGCCTGATGACGATGTTGGAAACCGGTGCACCGCAGTTTGACCTGGAAGTCTGGCTGCGCGGCAAGCAGATGATTGTTAATCGGTTGCCGGTGATGCAGGGCGATGAAATCATCGGCGCCGTATCGAGTTTTCGACCCCGTAATGAGGTCGATCTGATCAGTCAGCAGCTAACCAAAATCGAACAATATGCCGAGACGTTGCGCAGTCAGGCGCATGAATACTCCAATAAGCTGCACACCATTTCTGGGTTGATTCAACTCGATGCCAAGCAGGAGGCCCTCGCCCTGATCGGGCGCGAGACCAGTGACCATCAGGCGCTCTTGGAATTGCTGCTCAATGCCACGCCGGACCCGGTGATTGCCGGTTGCCTGCTGGGCAAGTTTAACCGCGCCAAGGAGTTGGGCCTGAATCTGGTGATCGATCCGGAAAGTCATCTGACCGACTTACCCCTGACCCTAACTCAGGATCAGCTGGCTTCGATCCTCGGCAACCTGATTGAAAATGCCTTCGAGGCCACACGGCAATTTACCGGTGTCGGGGGTCGGGTGTATGTCAGCTTGACCGATATGGGCAACGACGTAATAGTGGAAGTACAGGACCAGGGCGATGGCATCCCGGAGGCGATTCAGAGCAAGATATTTGCCAAGGGTTTCTCCAGCAAGGGCGGTAACGATCACGGTTATGGCCTGTACCTGATTCACAATCTCATGCACCAGTGTGGCGGCACCATTCATCTGGAAAATGTTGACCCCATCGGCACCCGCTTTATCTTATATATACCTAAAAATAATAAAAAAGGTTAACCCAGTACCATGGCCGAGCCACTCAGAATTGCGATCGTTGAAGACGATCCCCAGAATGCCGAAATCCAACGCCGCTTCGTGCAGCGCATTGCCAATACCGAACTGTGCGGCATCGCGCATTCGGTGCAAGAGGCTCAGGATCTTATCGATGTTTTCCAGCCGCAACTGGTCTTACTCGATGTCCACCTGCCCGACGGCAATGGACTGGAACTGTTGCGCCAGTGGCGCATGGCCAATCAGCAGGTCGATATTATTCTGATCACCGCCGCCAAAGACGTGGAGACCTTGCGCTCCGCCTTACACGCTGGGGTGTTTGAATACATCTTAAAACCCCTGGCGTTCGATCGGCTGGAGGATGCCATTCAGCGCTATTCCAAACACCTGACCCAGCTCAACCAATTGCAGCTGGTTCAGCAGGACCAGGTTGATGCCCTGATGCCGATCAATGATGTCTCAAGCCCGAGCAAGGCCACGCGGCCCCCCAAGGGCATCGATGCCTTGACCCTCGATAAGGTGCGCGACACCATGCAACACACCCAACACCTCAATGCCGAAGAGTTGGGGCTTGAGATAGGCGCATCGCGCACCACCGCACGCCGCTATCTGGAGTATCTGGTCAGTACCCAAGAAGTGGTCGCGGAAGTCAGCTACGGTCAGGTCGGTCGACCCGAACGGCGCTATCGTCGCTCTTGATCGAGAACGGTTGCGCCACTCGAATGGGTTGACCCTAGGCGCGCAAGGGCGACATTTAACTGCGACTAAATTTTACTTTTTTTCAGTCAAACCGGCCTTGAAATTCGGTCCGGAATCCTTATCTTTACAACTGTCACGGGTGGGTCAGTTGGGCCGCCTGGTGACGAATTGGTTTTATTTAGTATTGCTTCTCTTGGAGGATATATGATGAACTCAATTGACCTTAGCCCCCTGTACCGCAACAGCATCGGTTTTGACCGTCTCGCTGCCCTATTGGATTCAACCCTCAGCATGGACAGCAGCGCCGTGGGGTACCCGCCTTATAATATTGAAGTGCTGGATGACAATCGCTATGCCATCGGACTGGCCGTCGCCGGATTCGCACCGGATGAGTTGTCGATCAATGTTGAAAAGGGCGTGCTCAGCGTCTCAGGTAAAAAACAGGACGACGCACAGCATCAGTACACCCATCATGGTATTGCCCACCGCACGTTCGAGCGCAAATTTAATTTGGCCGACTACGTTGAGGTCACCGGGGCGACCCTTGAAAACGGGCTCCTGTCCATCAGCTTGGTAAAGGAAGTGCCCGAGGCGATGAAGCCCAAAACCATTGCGATCAACGCGTCTTCCGACGCAGGCCAGTCGGTATTGGAACATGCCCAAACAGCGCAATCCGATGCGAAATCGGCGCGCGCGCAAAAAGACGCTTAGGCTAGCAACGGCTCGGCCGGCGAGCTGATACCGGCCAGCCTAGGCAACCTGGCAGACCGCGCTCTGTAGCCTTCTTGGGCCGCGAGCGCGGTCTTTTTAGTTTAGCCGAAGCCCTCGGCGCAGAGTTTGGCGGCAGGCCATACGACAAAAGATCGACACCGAGCTCGGCCAGCCTATGGTAGAGTGCGCCTCCCTCTGCACAGCGGTTCACTATGCCTGCTTTTCCTTACCTGCGTTTGCAATTGATGGTATTCGCCTTAGTCTCGGCGGCCTTTACCAATATCTATCTGGCGCAACCGGTGTTGCCGATGGTGCAAGCCCAATTCGGTATCGATATTGCGGGCGTATCTTGGGCGGTATCGGCGGTTATTCTGGGTATGGCGTTGGCCAATCTGCCCTTTGGTTTGCTGGTCGATCGTTGGCCCATTCAGCCCATTATCCTGGTCGGTGGCCTGATGGTGGCCGGCGCAGGATTGGTCTGTGCCCTGACCGACAGCTTCCCGGTTTTAATCGCGGCGCGCTTCGTCCAGGGCCTGTTTATTCCAGCTCTAACCACCTCGATCGCCGCCTACCTAGGTAAGACACTGCCGATCGAGAAGCTCAGCGTGGTCATGGGCTCCTATGTCGCCGCGACGGTCTTGGGTGGCCTGGGCGGCCGGCTGATGGGCGGTTGGTTGTTCCCGGCCGATGACTGGCGCTATGCCTTTATGGCCACCGCCATCTTAACCGTGCTGACTACGGTCATTGCGGTTGTCGGCTTGCCCAAGCCGAGCAACGCAGGCCCTCATGTAAAGAGCACGCTGAGCTATGGTCAGCTGTTGGCCCAGTGGCCGCTGGTACGTTACTTTATTTGCGCCGCGGGCAGCTTCGCGGTTTTCTCGTCGGTTTTTAATTACCTGCCCTTTCGCCTAGCAGACGCCCCCTTTGGCTGGTCGACCGAAGCGACTACAACGCTCTACCTGGTCTATATTATGGGCATCTTTATGGCCCCACTGGCCGGTCGCTGGAGCGTGCGCTTTGGCAGCCGGGCGACTCTGGTCGCCGGCAGCCTGGTGCTGTTGCTGGCCCTGTTATTGCTGCAGCTGGCGTCCTTGATCGCGGTGATTGTCGGCCTCACCGCGGTCTGTGCCGGGTTTTTCTGTGTTCACGCCGCCGCTGTGGGCGCCCTCAATCGCAGCCTGACCAGCGGCCACGGCCGCGCCAATGCACTCTATGTGCTGTTCTATTATGTTGGCGGTTGGCTGGGCATCAGTTTGAATGGTCTGCTCTACCAGCATTGGGGCTGGTCTGGGGTGATCGGCTTGTCGCTGTTACTGGTGCTGATTCCGTTGACCGTTGGTTTAACAGAGCGCCGGCATCCAGCCTGATGAGGCTGGATGAGCATCTCAAATTCAACTCATTTTTTGGTAATTTTATCCTGCGACCGTTCGGTAAAATCACTCGCATCATGACGTTCATGCAGTTGGCCCGACAACTCTCCCCAAGCCTTATTGACCATTACGCCACGCTTAACCGCGGGACGTTGATCAATTTGTTTAGCCCAACGCATTAGGTGTTGGTATGAGGCCAAATCTAAAAATTCTGCCGCATCGTACAGTCGATTTAAGGCCAGCGCGCCATACCAAGGCCAGATGGCAATATCGGCAATGCTGTATTCATCTCCACAGATATAGTCGTTATGGGCTAAGTGCTTGTCCAGCACATCCAGTTGACGTTTTACTTCCATAGAAAATCGATCGATACAATATTCAAATTTCTCCGGAGCATACGAATAGAAGTGACCAAAGCCACCGCCTAAATAGGGTGCACTGCCCATCTGCCAAAACAACCAGGACATGCATTGGGTGCGTTTATCGCCTGTAGGGATCAGGACTTGAAATTTTTCAGCTAAATAAAACAAAATCGATCCCGATTCAAATATAGGAACGGTTTGTGTTTTGCTTTGATCGAGCAAGGCGGGGATCTTTGAATTGGGGTTAATATTAACAAAATCACTACCGAACTGATCACCCTCACCAATATTGATTAGATAGGCATCGTATTCCGCCTCTTTGATTCCCAAGGCGAGTAACTCTTCAAACATAATGGTTACCTTCACCCCATTGGGTGTAGCTAACGAATACAATTGAAAAGGGTGTTGCCCTTTTTCTAATACCTTGTCGTGCGTTGCGCCAGAAATAGGCCGATTAATATTTGCCCAATTGCCGCCGCTTGGCGTATGCCATTGCCATACCTTGGGTGGAATATATGAATCGTCAGCACTCATGGTATTTTCCTGTGTTAGTTAATATGAATAAAATTTATCTATCGACAACGCGTTGGCAGGCCGTTCTCCGACTGCACCAATGCCGGTCTGTATCGACAGTTCGACAAGGTACCTGCAGGAGGGGGCAACAATCAATGG
>NZ_CEYAVF010000002.1:0-52580 GCF_982785585.1 Reinekea sp.
AGAGTTAAGCTCTTAGTTATTACCTTCTTCGAGTTTAGCCTTGATCAGGTCACCAATGTTGGTTGGGCCAGATGCTTCGATGGTCTTCTCTTTCAGGTCTTTAACAGCTGTTTTCTCGTCAGCAAAGTCTTTCGCTTTGATCGACAGGCTGATGACGCGGTTTTTGCGGTCAACACTGATGATCTTGGCTTCAACGGCGTCGCCTTCTTTCAACACGTTCCGGGCATCTTCTACCTTGTCACGTGATATCTCAGAAGCCTTCAATATGCCTTCGATGTCGTCTTGCAGGGTTATGATGGCGCCTTTAGCGTCAACTTCCTTAACGATACCGTTAACAATCGCGCCCTTGTCGTTCTCTGAAGCGTATTCAGCAAACGGATCCATATCCAGCTGCTTAATACCTAAAGAGATACGCTCGCGTTCTGGGTCGATAGACAGGATGGTCGTTTCCAGCTCGTCGCCTTTCTTGTACTTACGTACGGCTTCTTCACCAGATTCGTGCCAGCTGATATCGGACAAATGTACCAGACCGTCAATGCCGCCTTCCAAGCCGATGAAGATGCCGAAGTCAGTGATTGACTTGATCTTACCGGATACCTTGTCGCTCTTATTGAAACGGTTACCGAAGTCTTCCCATGGGTTAACCACGGTCTGCTTGATACCCAAAGAGATACGACGACGTTCTTCATCGATGTCCAGTACCATTACTTCAATATCGTCACCAACCTGAACAACTTTGGATGGGTGGATATTCTTGTTGGTCCAATCCATTTCGGATACGTGAACCAGGCCTTCAACGCCTTCTTCCAGCTCAGCAAAGCAACCGTAATCGGTCAGGTTAGTGACCTTCGCAGTAACTTTAGCATCTTCTGGGTAACGCGCTTTGATATCAACCCATGGATCTTCGCCCAACTGCTTGAGGCCTAAAGATACACGGTTACGCTCGCGGTCAAACTTCAATACTTTAACGTCAATCTCATCGCCCACTTGCACGATTTCGCTCGGATGCTTAATACGCTTCCAGGCCATATCGGTAATGTGCAACAGGCCGTCTACGCCACCCAAGTCAACGAAAGCACCGTAATCGGTCAGGTTCTTAACGATACCCTTAACTTCTTGACCTTCTTGCAGGTTAGCCAGCAATTCTTCACGTTCTGCGCTGTTGCTCGCTTCGAGCACGGCACGACGTGATACAACTACGTTGTTACGACGTTGATCGAGCTTAATAACTTTAAATTCCAGTTCTTTGCCTTCCAAGTGCAAGGTGTCACGCACTGGACGGATATCAACCAAAGAGCCTGGCAGGAATGCACGAACGGATTTAACATCAACGGTGAAACCACCTTTGACCTTACCGTTAATAACACCAATAACCACTTCTTTTGCTTCGTATGCTTTTTCGAGTTCAGCCCATGCTTCAGCGCGCTTGGCTTTTTCGCGAGACAGACGAGTCTCACCAAAACCATCTTCAACCGCTTCCAGCGCAACCAGCACTTCATCGCCGATTTGGATTTCCAACTCGCCCGCATCATTTAAGAATTGAACGCGTGGGATCACACCCTCAGATTTAAGACCTGCGTGAACAGTAATCCAATCCGAGTCGATGCCAACTACAACACCAGTTACAATGGAGCCTGGCTCCATTTCAATCGTTAATAAGCTTTCTTCAAATAGATCAGCAAAAGATTCAGTCATTTATATTAAGTTCCTAAGCTTTAACGCCGCAAATAAATTCATTTACGACTTTACCGCAGTCCAGCTAATGCGGGTCTGTCAACATTACCTGAAAACACCGACGCTGCTGGCCATGTGGTGTTTCAAGGGGATAAAACCTGAGAGACAATGCCATGCATTTACGCTCAAATCAGGGTGGCGTATTATACTGATCGAAAGGCAAAACCCAAGCTTTTTAACGATGTTTCGGGGAGTTTTTTCCCGGTGCCCCGGTTTTTGGCAAGAACGTCTTGGTTCTTTGGGGCTATGACGGGTGCGGCCCACTCTGGTCGAATGGTCGCGAAATAGCGCAAGCCAGCCTAGACTAGGTTGCGTGTGCGCGCCTCGTTTTCGATATAGTCAACCACTTCGACAATCGTCATATTGGTGGTATCGAGCACAATAGCATCGTCTGCCGGGCGCAACGGCGCTATGGCCCGATTTTGATCCCGTTCGTCACGTTCAACGATATCCGTTAGAACGCGCTCAAATTCGACCACATCGCCCTTGGCCTGTAACTGCCGAACCCGGCGCTGGGCGCGTTCGTCGGCAGTCGCGGTCATAAAAATCTTGAGCGGCGCCTTGGTGAAGACCACCGTACCCATATCGCGACCATCAGCAACCAGTCCGGGCAACTCAGCAAAAGCGCGCTGACGCTTCAACAGGGCATCTCGGACCCGATGGTGAGCCGCAACAATAGAGGCATTGATGCCAACCTGCTCTTCGCGAATGTTTTCCGTCACCCGCTCGTCTTCCAGCATAATTTGCGTGCCATTAACGTCTTGGTCAAAGCGTACATCTAGGTGCTCAGCAATGACCGCAACGGCCGAGTCCTGGCTCAATTCAATGCCGTGGTTAGAAGCCGCCAACGCCGTCAGGCGATAGAGGGCACCGGAATCCAAAAAATGCCAACCCAAACGGCCCGCCAAAAGCATACTCACGGTGCCCTTACCGGCACCACCCGGCCCATCGAGGGTTATTACTGGAGTTTCGGTGTTCATGCCTTGTCCTTTTACTTCGGGTTACTTCACTTCTGGCGCGCATTCTTGCCATCTTAACCTCGAATAGCAACCCTTTGGCCGAAACTAACCCGGATATTTTGTTTGCTTAGGGTCTGAACATCGGCACAGGCAGTAACGGCAGGATCAGTCTTTTTGGCGCTCGGCGAGCATCTGAGTAAAGTGATCCCGGGCCGATTTTGCGCGCGTGAACACGGTGTGCAGCAGGTCGCCATCACCCTGTTCGATGGCTTGTTCCAGCATCGTCAAGTCAGCCTGAAAGCGTCGTAAAACGGAGAGCGTAGCGTCTTTATTGGTCAGAAAGATATCGTGCCACATGGTCGGGTCGGAGGCGGCAATGCGCGAAAAATCTCGAAACCCGCCGGCCGCGTATTTAAAAATTTCCCGATTGTCCGATTCACGCGCCAGCGTATCAACCAAGGAAAAGGCCAACAGGTGAGGCAAATGGCTGGTGGCTGCCAGCACCTCATCGTGCCGTTCTACGCTCATTTCCACTACATCGGCACCGATCGCTTGCCAGAGTTGCGTAATCAGCTGAACGGCTGCGGGATCGCTCTCCGGTAGCGGCGTCAGAATATGCATGTGGCGATCGAACAGATCTGCTCTGGCGGCGGCTACGCCACTCTGCTCCGCACCAGCAATGGGATGTCCGGGCACAAAACAGCCTGGGAGAATGCCTAGGCGCGCGCGCACGGCGCGGACGACCTCACCCTTAACACTGCCGACGTCGGTTAACACCTGGAGCGAACCGATGAGGGGCTTGATATCGTCAATAACGTCACCGATGGCCATCACCGGCACTGCCAGCACCACGACATCAACCCGAGGCAAGTCGGCCAGATCGGTCACAGCCTGATCCAAGACCCCCAATGCGACCGCTTGGTCGGCCACGCCCAACGAGCGATCATGGCCCAGCACGAACACCGACCTGTCGTTGAGCCCCTGTGCTCGAATGGCTTTGCCAAAGGAGGCGCCAATCAGACCCAGGCCGATAATGAGGATGTTCAGTGGTTCGGTCATTCACTTACTCCCGGTCGCACAATGGACCGCTTGAGCCTAATGGGCAGCACCATGCTTTACAGCACACCCTTGGGGTAGGATCCGAGGACTTTTACATCGACTGCCGTCTTCTTTAGGACTTCCATAGCTTCGATCACCGTTGGGTCGCTGATATGCCCGACAAAGTCGATAAAGAACACATAGGTCCAGTTACCCGATAAAGACGGGCGAGACTCCAATCGAGTCATATCAATCCCAAAATCATTGAACGACTTTAACAGATGATAGAGCGCGCCGGGCTCATTGCGCATCGAAACCACCAGCGACGTCTTATCGCCACCCGACAGACCGACGTTCTGAGTGCCAATAATCAGGAAGCGGGTCGAGTTATCGGGCGAATCTTCTATTTTGGTCTCAATAATCTCCAGGTCATAGAGTTCAGACGCCATCTCACCGGCGATCGCTGCCGAGCTCCATTCGCCCTTTACCCGCTTCGCCGCTTCCGCGTTGCTGCTCACGGCGATCCGCTCTGCCAGTGGCATATGGGCGTCCAACCACTTACGACACTGAGCCAGTGACTGTTGATGACTGTAGACCCGGGTAATCTTATCGAGTCGAGTATTGGGACCGGCCATCAGATGATGGTGAATGCGCAACTCGACTTCACCACAGATCTTGAGGTTTGATGACATAAAGGTATCGAGGGTATGGTTCACCACGCCCTCGGTGGAGTTTTCGATGGGCACCACGCCGTATTGCACGGCGCCGGCCTCGACCTCGCGAAACACCTCATCAATCGCCGGCATGGGCTTGGTAATCACCCATTGACCGAAATGCTTTTTAGCCGCCTGTTGGGTAAAGGTCCCTTCGGGGCCTAGATAAGCCACTTCGAGCGGCTTTTCCAGTGCCAGACAGGCCGACATGATTTCGCGAAACAGACGCGCCATGTCCTCATTGCCCAGGGGCCCTGGGTTACGCTCCATCACCTGACTGAGTACCTGTGCCTCGCGCTCCGGCCGATAAAAGACGGCACTGCCTGGATCCGCCTGCAACTTAACCGCTGCCACGCGCATGGCGCATTCGGCCCGTTGCGATATCAAAGCGACCATTTCGGTATCGAGCCGATCGATTTCTATGCGAAGCTTTTTAAGCTCGGCTTCTTCGTTACCAGGAAGGATTGGGGTCTTATTATCGGTCATAGTTATTCTCAAATAGGTGGCGGAACTCGACGGGTGCCTGCGCGGGCGCCTGAACAATAAGCGAATCGTTAGGATAAAAAAAAGGTATCGCTATTATAGAGCGATTGTCAGCGCCGCGCATATCCAACAGGTTATGGGTATAGGGGGCTCCGCAAAGGCGATGTAATATGGCTTCGGCGGCGGCAAGCACCGCCGAAGTTGGTTGGCTGATGACGGCCGACAGCAACGTCGGCCCAGGGCAAAGATTATCGACTTGCGCAGCCACGTTCAGCGCCATACGACACTCCGATTACTAGGCTTCAGGCGACTCGTCATCGGCCGGCGGCTCATCATCGGTATCCACTGGCGATGACTCATCGGCAACATCGGCAACATCGATAGGATCGACACGGTTACCGTCGTCTTCCTCAAACTCCGGTACGTCCTCTGGCTCTTGAATGCGCTCAATACTGACCAGCTTTTCATCTTCTAGCACTCGTATCAGCGTCACACCCTGGGTGTTACGACCTAGGGTCGAGATCTCATCGACCCGGGTCCGCACCAGCGTACCCTGATCACTAATCAACATGACCTCATCGCCTGGAAAGACCTGGGTCGCCGCAACCAGTTTGCCATTGCGCTCACTGGTAACCATTGCGATAACGCCCTTAGTGCCCCGACCCTTGGTTGGGAACTCGGCAATCAGTGACCGCTTACCGAAGCCGCGCTCTGACGCGGTGAGGATCGAACCGTTTTCCTGGGGCACGATCAACGAAATTACCTTCTGGTCTGCGCCCAGGCTAATGCCTCGCACTCCCCGCGCAGACCGGCCCATGGCTCGGACATGCGCTTCTTTAAAACGCACAACCTTGCCGGCATCAGACAACAACATGACTTCCCGCTCGCCATCGGTTAGGGCTACGCCCACCAGATGGTCGCCGTCATCCAGAGACAGCGCGATCAGACCGCTACTACGCGGACGCGAGAAAGCATCTAAAGAGGTTTTCTTCACGGTGCCATTCGAGGTCGCCATAAAGATAAAATGATCAGCATCGTATTCACGAATCGGCAAAATAGCTGTGACTCGCTCATCAGGGTCGAGCGGCAACAGATTGACCATCGGCCGACCCTTGGCGGCACGACTGGCCTGGGGGATATCAAACACCCGCAGCCAGTAAACCTTACCCTTGTCGGTAAAACACAGGATGGTGTCGTGCGTACTGGCGACCATCAGATGCTCAATAAAGTCTTCATCTTTCAATGATGAGGCTGAGCGCCCCTTGCCGCCACGCTTTTGCGCTTCATAATCGGACAAGGGCTGAGTTTTGGCGTAACCGGCGCGAGACAGGGTCACGACCATATCTTCTTCGGTGATCAGATCTTCCATCGAGAAGTCTTGCCGACTGGCGATAATTTCTGTTTTGCGCTCGTCGCCGAATTCTTCCTTAACCAGCTCCAAATCCTCGCGAATAATCTCCATCAAACGCTCGTAGCTGCCGAGAATGCGCAGATATTCGCCGATATCGTTGATAATTTGCTTATATTCGCCAATTAACTTGTCGTGCTCCAAACCGGTTAGCTTCTGCAAGCGCATATCCAAAACCTGCTGAGCTTGCTCAGGCGATAAATAATAACGCTCGTCACGGACACCAAAGGCCTCGTCCAGGTCTTCAGGTCGGCAGACGTCGGCGCCAGCGCGTTCGAGCATGGTCGAGACATCGCCCAATATCCAACTGCGTGACAACATACGCTCTTTGGCTTCGGCACCTGTTGCTGATTCGCGAATCAGGCTGATCATTTCATCGATGTTGGCCAGCGCGATGGCCAGGCCCTCGAGTATATGGCCGCGTTGGCGGGCTTTACGCAGTTCAAAGACGGTACGACGGGTAACGACTTCTCGCCGGTGACGAACAAAGGCTTCGAGCAGCTGTTTGAGGTTGAGAATCTTGGGCTGGCCGTCGATCAAGGCCACTATATTGATGCCAAAGACCGTTTCCAGCTGTGTTTGGGCAAACAGATTGTTCAACAGCACGTCACCAGACTCGCCGCGTTTCAAATCGATGGCGATGCGCATGCCGTCTTTGTCGGACTCATCGCGCAGTTCCGAAATGCCTTCAATCTTCTTTTCTTTGACCAGCTCGGCGATCTTTTCGATCAACCGGGCTTTGTTGACCTGATAGGGTATTTCATTAACGATGATACTTTCGCGGCCCGACTTCTCGTTCACCACTATATCGGCTTTGGCCCGAATACGGATCCGACCGCGACCGGTGCGGTAGGCTTCGACTATGCCCAGACGACCATTAATATAGGCACCTGTCGGGAAATCTGGGCCCGGTATATGCTCCATCAAGCCATCGATGTCGATATCCGGATTATCAATCAAGGCCAACGCACCATTGACGACTTCGTTGAGGTTGTGCGGCGGAATATTGGTGGCCATACCGACGGCAATGCCGGATGAGCCATTGACTAACAAATTGGGGGTTCGAGTTGGCATCACGGCCGGAATCATTTCCGTGCCGTCGTAGTTCTCGACGAAATCGACGGTGTCCTTGTCTAGATCCGCCAGCAGGGCATGGGCCATTTTCTGCATACGAATTTCGGTATAACGCATAGCCGCCGGGGAGTCACCGTCGACCGAACCAAAGTTGCCTTGACCATCAACTAGGGTATAGCGCATCGAAAATGGCTGGGCCATACGAACGATGGTGTCGTATACCGCGGTATCACCATGGGGGTGGTACTTACCAATGACATCGCCGACAACACGGGCCGATTTCTTGTAGCCCTTGTTCCAATCGTTGCCCAACACACTCATAGCAAACAAGACTCGACGGTGCACCGGCTTCAAGCCATCACGGACATCGGGTAAGGCACGGCCAACAATAACGCTCATGGCGTAATCGAGATAAGACTGCTTTAGCTCTTCTTCGATGTTGACATTAAGTATCTCTTTGGCTATTTCACCCATGCTGGCTCACTGTCCTTTTTAAATGGCTAAACCGCGTTTCGGCCTGCCTTTATCTTGGTGACTAGGTTGACTGTTTGAAAGGCCGAAATCATACCACAAATCAATAAGATAGACAGGATTGGCGCAGGCATTTCCGTTTCGAACTGGCGAACCGGGACGCTTTTGTCTAGCATAGCGGTTTTGACCCAATAGACAGGATTACCAAGATGCAAAAAATCGATACATTAATCAGCGCACGCTGGGTGATTCCAGTAAACCAACGTCGTGACGTCCTAGACCATCACAGCGTTGCGATTGCCAATGGCGCGATCATCGCCATTTTACCGACATCCGAAGCCGTGGCGCAATACGCCCCGAATGAACATGTCGAGTTGGCCGATCAAGCACTGATTCCGGGGTTTGTGAACACTCATGGACACGCGGCGATGGCCCTGTTCCGGGGCATGGCCGACGACTTGGAACTGATGACCTGGCTAACCGGCCACATTTGGCCGGCGGAGGGTAAGTGGGTCAGTTATGATTTCGTCGCCGATGGCACCCTGCTGGCCGCGGCGGAGATGATTCGCTCCGGCACCACGACCTTTTCCGATAATTACTTCTTCCCGGATGCGTCTGCCAACAGCGTCATCAAGGCCGGAATGCGCGCCCAGCTGTGCTTCCCCATTATCGATTTCCCGACTGCCTGGGCACCGACACCGGATCAACATATCGATCAGGGCTTAAAGGTGATGGAACAGTATCAAAATCACAGCCATATCAAGGTTAATTTTGGCCCTCATGCCCCCTATTCGGTATCCGATGAGCCCTTACTGCGCATCAAGGCCTTGGCTGAACAACATCAGGTCGGTATCCAGATGCACGTCCATGAAACTCAAGGGGAAGTGGACGATGAAGTGGCCAAGCGCGGTAGCCGACCAATTCGTCGACTCAAGGAGTTGGGACTCTTAGGACCAAACTTTCAAGCCGTGCATATGACCGCATTGAGCCCTGAAGACATTGACGACATAGCCGAAACCGGTGCCCATGTGATGCACTGCCCGGAATCCAACCTGAAATTGGCGAGCGGTTTTTGCCCGGTTGACACGCTGCAGAAGCGCGGCATCAATGTCAGCTTGGGCACCGACGGTGCGGCCAGCAACAATGACCTAGACATGCTCGGCGAAATGCGCACCGCGGCCATGCTCGCCAAGGCTGTTGCCCAGAGCGCGGTAGCCTTACCGGCACATGAAGCATTGGCGATGGCGACCATCAATGGTGCCCGTGCACTGGGATGGGATACCCAAATTGGCAGTTTGGAAGTGGGCAAACGCGCAGACATCACCGCTATATCCTTAGCCGACCTGGAATCGCAACCGATCTTCGATCCGGTCTCCCATATTGTCTATACCAGCAGTCGTAATCAGGTGACCTATGTTTGGGTCGATGGCAAGACCTTGCTGAATAACCGTGAACTGACCACACTCGATAAGGACGTGATCATTAAAAACGCCCAGCAGTGGCGCGACAAAATCCAGGCCGACTAGGCCTGCCCACTCGGTCGGACCCCTTGGTCCGACTTGCCCTTCTTGGTTGATTCTACATCCCTACTGGCTCACGCCCAAACCTAACACAGCACAATCCGATCGGCCCTTGTAGCCAGAGTCGACGACCTACCTTAGGGTCCAAAAAACGCCCCCATTCGTACTCAATGACAAATTACTGTGAACTTACCGCCTTTGTCGCCATAATGTGCGCCAAAGTTTTCCCCTTCCCCCTCTCAAGGAGTTATCGGTGCCGATCAACGTTGACCCAGCAGAACTCGCCAAATTTGAAGCCCTTGCCAGCCGTTGGTGGGATCCGGAGTCCGAATTCAAGCCGCTGCATGCGCTTAATCCGGTGCGCATGAATTACCTCGATGGGTACGTCAATGTGGCCGGCCTTAAGGTCGTCGATGTCGGTTGCGGAGGGGGGATTCTGACCGAAACGCTGGCTAAGCGCGGGGGTATCGTCACAGGTATCGACATGACCGATGCGCCGTTGAAGGTCGCGCAGCTGCATGCGCTGGATCAAGGCATAGAACAGCTAACCTATAGGCAGATAACCGCTGAACAATTGGCCACCGAAGAACCGGGCCAATACGATGTTGTCACCTGTATGGAAATGCTCGAACATGTCCCTGACCCCGCCTCGGTGATAGCCGCGGTTCACGCGCTACTCAAACCCGGTGGCTGGGCCTTTTTCTCGACCATCAACCGCAACCCAAAATCGTGGTTATTTGCTGTGGTTGGCGCTGAATATGTCTTGAAACTACTGCCCAAGGGCACCCATGAATTCAAGAAGTTTATTCGTCCGGGCGAACTGTCCAAATGGGCCCGACAAGCTGGGTTAAAAACCATCGATTTTCGTGGCCTGCGCTACAACCCACTGAACAACAGCTTTAAATTAACCGACGATGTCTCGGTTAACTATCTGATGGCCTCACGTAAACCTGAATAGGCGTTACCATGCACATACCGACACTGGCAGAGCTTCAGTCCCTGCCCCTAACCGACGCCCTGAAGGGTAAGGTGATTCTCATTACCGGTGCCGGTGACGGCTTGGGTAAGGCCGCGGCACTCGATTTTTCGGCTCAGGGTGCCGATGTGATTCTGCTCGGTCGCAATCAAGCGAAGCTCGAAGCGACCTATGATGAAATCGAAGCTCTCAACCAAAGCCGACCGATCATCTTTCCCTACGATCTGAACACCCTGATTCCCGATGTTGCGCGTGAAATGGCCTTTGCGATTGAGCAGGAATTCGGTCGACTTGATGGTCTGCTATTAAACGCCGCCGCTCTCGGCAGCAAAATGTCGATTGCTCAATATCCGGAACAGCAATGGCTGGATGTGATCAATACCAACCTCAATAGCAGTTTTTATCTCACCAAGGCAATGTTGCCACTCCTCGAGGCGTCTAGCGCAGGTCGGTTGGTCTTCACCACCTCCAGCGTTGGGCGCCAGGGTCGAGCCTACTGGGGCGCCTATGGCGTGTCTAAATTTGCCACCGAGGGGCTGATGCAGACTCTGGCCGCCGAACTGGGCGCGACCAGCGCAATACGGACCTTTGCCATCAATCCGGGTGCAACCCGAACGGCAATGCGCGCCAGCGCTTATCCGGGCGAAGATCCCGAGTCGGTGCCGACTGCGGCAGCTCATATGCCACTCTATCGATTTTTGATGTCAGACGCCGCCAGTGCCTACAACGGCCAATCAATCAATGCCCATACCTATCTGGCTGACTAAGCAGTGCGTCGCTTGCAGATCCACACTCGGGTCGGGGCGACAAACGGCGAAGGTGGTGATAAAAGCGGCAATAGCTCTCCGCCCCGCCACCAAGAACAGCGCTTAAATATATCTAAACCCTTGTTTTAATTGAATTTAATATTAATGGCACAAAAATAGCTAAGTACCCTTAAGTTCAATTAATGGTACGGTGCGATGACAGCAGGCAATTTTTCAGTACTCAATTTTAACAAGAGCGCTCAAGTGCGCACCGATGCATTGACCGCCGTGGCTGCAAGCTCAATGGTGTCGCTTACGCCGGACCAAATGAAAGATTTTCGCCTTAAATTGCTCAGACATCTGCAAAAAACCATGGAATTGGATCAGGTTATTGAGATTTTTCACCATCACCTGCAGCACCTGTTTCCGGTGTCGGGCATTGAATATACCCATGGCGATAAGTTAATCAATATCCGCTCCGGCGAGATTGCCAAGCATCGCGCCAATTACCTATTATTGATGCGCGCTGTCAACTATGGTGAAATCACCTTTAGTCGCAACAAACGCTTCACTGAAAAAGAATTGGCGTGTATCGAATCCATCATGGATCTGATTATATTTCCGGTGCACAACGCCTTAAAATATAGCGATGCCCTGCTCGCGATGCCGATCGATACGACCACCAGCACCAGCAATCGTGTCGCAGTTGCCCTGACCCATCGACGCAAGATGGCACGCGCCCGCGCTCACGAGGAGCAATTTGTCAGCGTCGTCATGGTCGACGTGGATTACTGCGAAGGCTAGACCCAACCCCTAGCCCAGTGGCGATCGCTAGCGCCCCAAGCTGGTGCGGTGGTTTCGTCGCTCGACCGCCGAGCGCACTGAGATATCACCTCGTCCCCACCCTATCGCCCTAAATGGGCATGATTTTTAGGTACAATAATTGCTCTAGTACCTATTAACTCCCTGCTATACACGCCGTATGAACATTCTATTGATCGATCAAATTGCTAACCGGGCTAAGCCTCTAGAGGCCGCGTTAACAGCGCTTGGACACCAGGTTGTCGTCCGGCCATCGGGCAAGTATACCATTTACCATATGGTGGAAACCTTCCAACCCGACGTGGTCATAGTCGAGGCCGACTCGCCCGACCGCGACACGCTGGAAGATGTCTCCGCAACATCCGATCGTTACCCGCGACCGATTATTTTTTTCGCCACCGATGAAGACGACCAAGTTATCCGCCAATCAATTCAGGCCGGGGTCAGCGCCTATATTGTCGATGGTCTGCAGCCGAGCCGCGTTAAGACCCTGCTCAATGTAGCCATAAGTCGCTTCGAGGAACACCAGCGACTCAAAGGCGAGCTGCGGAAGACTCGCAACGAACTCTCGGATCGAAAAATCATCGACAGGGCCAAAGGCCTGCTGATGAAGCACAAACAATGCGATGAAGACGCCGCCTTCAGTGCGATGCGTAAAATGGCGATGAACAAAAACGTCAGACTGGCCGAAATAGCCCAAGACGTTATCGATTTATTTAGCTGAACACTGCCGATATGGAACCTATGAACCCTATGCTTATATCCCCCACCACCAACCCAGATGCCGTCCATATAGGCTATGTGCCGCTACTTGACTGCGCGCCGTTAATTATCGCGCAAGAGGCCGGCTTCTTTGCCGCCGAAGGTCTTCAGGTCAGCCTGGAGCGCGAATCCAATTGGGCTAGCATTCGCGATAAATTATCGTTTGGCATCCTCGATGCCGCTCATATATTGGCGCCGATGGTCTTGGCCAGTCAGCTGACAGCGACCAATAACGACAGGACAAAAACCTTTAAGACCGCATTGGCGATGGGCTATAACGGCAATGCCATTACCCTATCGAGCCAGATCTACAATCGACTGACGCCTTCCGATGGCGGGTTTCGAGCCATTGCGGCGGCGCTAAAGACCCACCTCAGCCTAACCACTGGGACGTTGAGGGTGGGCACTGTACATCCGCATTCGATGCACACCTATCTGCTCCATCTGTATCTAGATAGTGCCGGCATCGATACTGCTCGGGTAACCATTAAGGTGATTCCGCCGGTCAATATGGTTAAGGCTATGCTGGAGGGCGAGGTAGACCTGTATTGTGTGGGTGAACCCTGGAATACGGCCGCCCAAATCGCCCAGGCCGGGGAGATCATTTGCTACGGCAGCGAGCTATGGGCGCACGCGCCAGAGAAGGTGTTAGGCGTTAACCGGGGTTTCGCTGAAAAACGCCCTGAGGTGCATGAGAAGTTGTTGGCGGCCATCATTCGGGCCTGTCAATGGCTGGAATGCGCCGATCATATTGCCCAGTCTGCACTCTGGATGGCCGGACCAACATATCTCAATTGCTCTTCGGATTTGCTTATCCAGGCGATGCTGAGTCAATGGCACACCCAAAGTAGCACGCATCAACGTAAGGTGTTTTACAGCAATCAGGCCAATGCCCCCTGGCCGGCCCATGCCCGATGGATATTAGAGGCCATGCAGGCCTATAACCAGGTTGACACTACCGAGCTGATCACCTCGCTCCAGGGCCTGTACGATTGGGATACCTACCAACGGGTCATGACCCGCTTAGACTTGCCGGTACCGGAGCGGGAACGCTTTCCAGGCCTGCTGCCCACCATCCTGTGACCCACTTCCGGCTAAGGTAAGGGATCTAAGCATTACTGAGCCAGAGCGATCCATAGGGGGGCAGTGACAGCGTGGCTTGATGGTCGGGAATGGCCTGCCCGGTCAGCAGATCAATCCAGGTGACGCTATCGATCAGATTGATATCGATTAGGGATAACTCGACGGTCTGGTCGCTAACATTGTTTAGGCAGAAAATGCTCTGTCGGCGATCGATACTTTGGCGCCAAATACCGAAGATATGCGGCCCCAATTGCAAGGTAAACTGAGTGGCATTGGGGTGAAAGGCCCGCTGTTGCCTGCGGATCGCTAAGATGGCAATCAAGCGGTTATATACCTGTGCGTGAGTCGACTGCGCATCGCCTAACTGCGCCTCCAATTCGCCGAGATCCCAGCGATGTCGATTGATATGCCGATTGTGCTGGGTATTTTCAAAGCGGGCATAATCGTTACGGGTACCCAACATACTGTGAATATAGATACCCGGTATACCTTCCAGCGCCAGCATGATCACGTGAGCCGCGATAAAGCGTTGCACGCCCCACTTATCGGGCCCGGCATGAGTGCCCTGCAAGGCATCGAACAACGCTATGTTGATCTCATAAGGCCGAGTTGAGCCATCATCCAGGGTGCGCATCGACACTCGGCCACCAAAACCCATCATGGTATTAATCAACCCGTTCAACTCCTTCTCGCTCAACAAGCCTTCGACAGGTCGGAGGCCGATGCCATCGTGCGAGGCCACGAAATTGAAGTAAGCGGTGCCATCTTGGCACGGCGGCATGGTCATCAGCCAACGTTTCAGATGGGTTGAATCGCCGCTGACAAGGGTGTTCACCAATAGGGGTGGCAAGGAGAAGTTATAGATACAGTGGGCTTCATTGGCATTGCCAAAGTAGGTTAGATTTTCCTGATTGGGGATGTTGGTTTCGGTAATGATCACCGCATCGTGACAGGCATGCTCGACCAGCGTGCGTAATAGGCGGATGATCTCATGCGTTTGACGCAAATTAATACAGGCGGTACCGGTCTCTTTCCATAAAAACGCGACCGCATCGAGGCGAAAAATGCGCACGCCCTGATCAAGATAGAGGCGCACGATCTTAACAAATTCAATCAGCACGTCGGGATTGGTAAAGTCCAGATCGACCTGATCAGGACTGAAGGTGCACCAGACGTGTTGCACACCCTGGACTGTCTGGGTTTCGCGCAGCAGCGGCGTTGTTCGGGGACGGACTACCTTGGTTAGATCGGTACTGGGCAGTTCGGTTCTAAAGTAGTCACGCCCGGGTGATTCGCCCTTAATGAATTGATCGAACCAGACACTGCGACTGGAGCAATGGTTAATAACCAGATCGGACATGAGCCTAAAATCAGCCGACAACCGTCGAATATCATGCCAATCGCCGAGCGCCTCATTGACCACCGAGTAATTAATAACGGAAAACCCATCGTCCGAACTGTACGGGTAAAAGGGTAAAATATGGATCGCGTTGAACGCCGCCTTTAGTGGTCCACTGACAAAGGAGTGCAGGGTTTTTAGCGGGGCCTCAGTAACGCTGTAGCCGTTCTTGCGCTCGATGCTATCACCATAGCTAATCAACACGGCGTCGCTTTCATCCCAATGGTTGGTAAAGGGTTTTGGCTCCTGCGTTACATCGTCCAGATTCATCCGGTCGATCAATTCATCCGCCAACTGGTCCGTTGACCGATTAAGGCTGATACCTGAATAGATCACATCGAGCTGATGTTTAAGATTCGCGGTCAATTTTTGCACTAGGTCACTCATCGGTAAAGTCCCTCTATTGGTCTGCCACAAATTCGGCCCGGTCTGCTTCCACTGCAGCGATCAAGCGATCATAGACATCGGGCATGGCGCTCACCACTCGGTTCCAACTGGGAATAAAGGGCCGTTCCATCGGCACTTCGAGAAATTGTTGGCCCGCCGTTATAATGTTTTGAGCAAACATTTCAACGGCTTTTTCCTCCTGGTGTATATCCAGTTTTAAGCCATTCATGATCGCGTCGTTGTTATAGGTCTCGACAAAATCGAGAGCAATTCGATAGTAGGTAGCCTTCACCGAACGAAAGGTTTCCGGACTGAATACGGTGCCATTGGTGGCCAATTTTCGAAACAGCGCCTTAGCGATATCGATGGACATTTTCGACAAACCATTGTCTTCATCGGTCAGGCTCAGGTCCTGATGCTTATGGTCGTAAATATCGGCGATATCGACCTGACAGAGGCGATTATTGGAGTAGTTGCGATACATTTCCGATAACACGCCAATTTCCAAGCCCCAGTCGCTGGGGATCCGTATGTCGGTTAGTACATCTTTGCGGAAGGAAAATTCACCTGCCAAGGGGTAACGAAAGCTATCCATGAAATCGAGGTATTCGATCGGACCCAAGACCCGCTTCAGGGCGCGTAGTAGGGGCGTAACCAACAGCCGGGATACGCGACCATTAATTTTTCCCGCGGCCACACGAGCATAATAGCCCTTACAAAATTCATAGTTGAATTGCGGGTGTGCGACGGGATAGAGCAGCCGAGCCAAGAGGCTGCGGTCATAGGTCAGAATGTCGCAATCGTGCAATGCAATGGACTCCGACTTTCCGGTTGCCAACATATAGCCCATGCAATACCAAACGTTGCGGCCCTTACCCATCTCTCTGGGCGCAACCGATAGGGCTTGCAACTCCTTATCCAACGCCATCAAGCGCGGCCCGTCATGCCACAAGACACGATGATGTTGGGGCAGCTGGGCGAAGAATTGTTCAGTGTGAAAATATTCATCACGATCGGCTCGATCTAAACCAATCACAATCTCCGAGAGGTAGGGCACCTCCTTCAAATGCTTAATGATATTAGGTAGCGCCTCACCTTCCAGCTCGGAAAATAATGACGGTAGGATAAGCCCCATGGGTCGAAAGTGGGAGAAGTGTAGCAGATCGTATTCCAGATCTTCGGTAGCTCGATCGGCCAGATTATGCAGCGTCGTAACAATGCCATTTTGATGAAAATCACCCATAGGGAGCCTCTTAATTCAAGTTAGGTTTAGAGTGTCTATCAATCTGTTTGCAGCAAATACCAGATCGCTTCATTCCAGCCAGCCGGACCCGTTTGCTCGGTTCGATAAACCGACTCACGCGCCAATTGGGGGAACTGGTGACTGGCGGAGCGAACTTGCACTGCCAGATCGGCTATTTCCAACATGGCACTGTCGTTGGCCCCATCGCCCAATGCAATGCTCTGCAAGGCTGTCGCCGGATCTCGCTGCTGCAAAAATGCTTGCAGCCAGAGCACAGCGTTACCCTTGTTGGTGTCCTTGAGAAAGTGGATAAAGCGACCCCCTCGCACCACGCTAATCGCTAGAGCTAGGCAATGTTGGGACAGCTCATTCAGCTGCGCTTGATCGCCCAGCCACAAGCAGGGGTCACTATATTCGCGTTGCTGGGCCCGTTGTGCCGAGGGTCGGTCCAGCCCGGTAAACTGCATCAGACGATCAATACTGAGCTGACTCATGGGCCACAAGCAGCCAGGAAATAGTCGATCCATGGCTTCCAAAATGGGTTGCCAATATGACAGCTGAGGTGCCAAGATCTTCACACAGTAGTCCCCGAGCCTAGGCAGGGTTGCTTGTTCAGCGGCCGATAGATCAAGCACCGGCAGAAACACCGCGGCGCCGTTTTCGACAATAAAGGGGGCATGCAAATCCAGCGCTGTACGTAAAGGCACAATTTCAGCCCGGGTTTTGCTCGAGACCGGTATTACCGGTATATGACGTTGCGCCAGCAACTGCAGAGCGGGTCTTGCGGCGGCAAAACTGTAGCTGTCGTGGTCCAGTAGCGTGCCGTCTAGATCACTAAAGACTAAATAGCTCATAGATCCAAGCCCCGGCCAAGATCGAACCCTAACAGCCCACGCTGATCGTTCAGCTCGATTAAATCATGAGCCTGATTGGGCAACGCACGCAAACAGGACTCGGTGATTCGTTGATAATACTCGATAAAATTTTCCACTTGAGCCCGACTCATAAGCGCGGCCGTGTCTCCGCCGTTGCGATCAAGTTGCTCCGCCAGCCGCTCTTCCTGCTCGATGCGCCACTGTTTCACGCTGTGAAAACCGGGTGCTTTAAGCATTACCAAGCGATCCAGCAGGGCGAATAGCGGTTGATATTCCTCGCTCAGCTGGCGGTTAACATAGAGACGCCAAGCCATGTCGACATCCGCCGTCGCCTCTAAGTGATTCAACGGCCGCGTCAACTCTGACAACGTCTGAGGTTGCGCCCCCACGCACCAACCTTCGAATAGGATGATTTGTACCGGATCTTTGACGGTGCTCCATTGATCTGGAGGGGTGCGATCATCACTCCCCTTGGCAAAGCTGGGGATGGCGACCGGGAGATCATTCATGATCAGCTGCGTCAGCGTTTGCTGTATTAGGCTAGTATCATGGGTGCCGGGCACGCCACGGGTAAGCAAGAGCGGATGGATGGCTTGGCTCAGGGCTTTACGCTGGCTCAGGGTCAAGTAAAAATCGTCGATCGACAATCCAATGGCATGGACGCCATAGTGCTGCTTCAAGCAGTAAACCAGAAAGTCGGTTAGGGTCGACTTGCCAGAGCCCTGGCAGCCATTAATGCCCACCAGCAGGGGCGCACGCGCGCCCCGGGACTGCTTGAATAGGCTCTCCGCGAGCGGCATAAAAACCTCTTGCGCCGTGGTTTCGAACGAGATCGGTAACCGCTGCCGGTGTGCAAAATCTCGAATTAGTTCTGTTATTCCCACCTTGATCGCCTTATAAATACCTATCGTTTTTTTTGCACAATGTATGCCAGCCTAAGAGCGAGCGTTCGCCACGATTCGGGGCAAAACAGGCAAAATACACGCTCACAATTGAGGCGTTACGCTAATTAAGCACCAATTTAGTGCACTGCTTCGATAGGGTCACACATTGCCGGGTCTCGCTAGATGCAACGGCAAGTAGATATAGGGCGACACTAGCCATAACATCCAAACGAGTTTTGGCTGCGATTTTGATTGCTGGGACAGCAGAGGGGTGGTGTGCAAGGGCGATGATAAGGTAATTGCATTAGGCGGGGCGTTGCGCCCCGCTGACTCTGTTTAGGGCTGTAACCAGAACTCGAACTTACCCGGCTCAGTGGCGGGCGACGATCCAACATCCACACTCCATTGCGCCATAAGATAGCCTTTCAGAGCCGAGCGACAGGTCATCGTTAATACCCCGTCGCGCAGACCGAACTCTTGGGCGATGGCATCGGGAAACGGCAAAGCCGGATGCGGTTTGAGCCGAATCTCGGTGATTTGGTTCCACTGTGTGTCGGACTCCATCAACTCGGCAACCTCAGGTTGATCACTTTCGCCGCCAGTGCTTACCACCCGGTTGATGACAAAATCATCAAATTGCTGATTCAACCGATCGTAGGCTCGAACCAACCAGCGGGTACCAGAGTTGATTAGCGCATGCGGCACTATGACCAGTTCCTTACGGCCCTTCATCTCACCATAATATTCAATCGATAAAGACTGGCCTTTATGGATCGCACGCGTTAGGGCGGCCAAGATGTGAATCGAGGGCAAAGGCGACTGGCTGGGCGCTTCGGTGGCGATTTCAGGGTACTTAGGACCGGCGTAGTCATCCCCGAAGCCATGAGTCAATGCAGTCAGCACTTGCGTCGCCGTGTAAGCATATAGCGGTGTAAAGGACTCCTGTGGAATATAGGACTTGATGCCATAGTCATACACCACGTTTTCTGGGGCCAGTTTTTTGTAGAGGGCTATATCACGTGACGCTGACGACTCTTTGAGCCCGAAACGTTTTTGCAAGTCGCTCCGGTTAGCGTGACCTAAAAAATAGAGCCGAAACTCCAGATAGAACAAACGCTCTTGCTGAGGCTGGCTTTGTTCGGTAAGTATTGGTTTAGTCGAATCATTCATCCTGTAGATCTCTGAACCTATTTAATCTTCATGAAGCAACGGTAAAGTTGCAGTACAGGAATGCCCTTCGACTGTATTAAATACAGGTCAACATCCCCCGTTGACTCTTTTTGAATCCTATTTGCTAACCAAAATACTATTGGGTTACCAAAAACTGCAAAATCCTATGCTCTATTAAAGGGTTTCAGCAGCAGAAAAACAAGGTGTCTGTGCATTAAAATTTAACAAAACCGAAAGACAGGTTATTAAAATTCAGAACTTACTTTTCAAAATGAATAACATTCCAACCGCTGAGTTCGTCTGCCGTGAAAGACAATAAAAATCGATCAGTGTACGCCTTCCCCGGATATTTTTGATTTAAGGTACTAATATTCATCGAACCAAAGCTGACCCGATACAGCTTGTCCCGGTTGGCCGCACCCAGACCTAAGTAACTTTTATCGGTCGCGTAATGAACGTCACGGTAGCGTTGCGAGCTTTCGTAATCTGCTAACCATTTGGCCATACGGGTTTGATAAGCACTCAGGCCATAGGACGTATCGACGACGATTAAGACATTGCGCGGATTGGCCGAGTAATAAAGATGAGCGCCCAACAACCCGCCAACTTGCATAGCAAGCGCCAAACCCAGCGCGATTAACTTACCCACTGGGTCACCCGCTTACATCTGCGCATTGAGAAGATTTCCAATCTGGTAGGCCGCAGATCCGGTCGAGGATTCGGTGTAGGAAGCTTCCACCAGACTGGAGACAGCTTTCAGATCACTGGACTCAAAGCCATAGGCAATGCTGTGGATGGGAATTTGCAGCATTTGAATGACCTTATCGACCTTGCTCAGGGCGAGACCGTTACGCGTCTCGCCATCGGACAGCACAAAGATGGTTAACTTGTGGTCGGGATGGGTTTTGGCAAACTCGAGCAGGTCATACGCGGCGACCAGGATGGCATCATTGGTTGCCGTGCCACCGCCGGCACTCATCCTTTCGACGGAGCCGAGGAACTGTGATTTTTGCTGCAGACCAAACTCGCGTACCGGTAGATCCACATTGACAGTGTCGTTAAAGGTCACCAAACCAATGCTATTGCGCGACGAGATAAAGTTAGCCGCTTCGGTCATGGCCACGCGCAGCGCTCGGATGCGATCCCCATCCATAGAACCACTAACGTCGGCAACAAACATCGCGGCAATAGGCCGCCCGCCGGATTTTTTGTCTTTCCATAGTCTCTGTGCGTTGAGAATCACCGCTCCATCGTTGAGTTCATACGAGGACTGGTAACTTGGATTGGCTGCAAAGCCATAGCGTTTAGCGATGCCGGCATTGGCTTTAATAAACTGCGCAAACTGGGTTAGCACCAG
Source organism: Reinekea sp. (assembly GCF_982785585.1). Classification (NCBI taxonomy): domain Bacteria; kingdom Pseudomonadati; phylum Pseudomonadota; class Gammaproteobacteria; order Oceanospirillales; family Saccharospirillaceae; genus Reinekea; species Reinekea sp. The sequence goes on from NZ_CEYAVF010000002.1 coordinate 21,105, forward strand.
GCGCTCATCGTCCGAGGCTTCGGCCGTCGCATAGAGTGGCGAGTCATGGCGCACACCAAAGGGCACGAACTCATATCCGCCCAGGCCATTGGCATTGATAAAGGTCTGATACTCCATCACGAAGGCATCGAGGACGCCGCTGTTGACCGTTGCCTCGCGCATTTGCAGGGTGTTCTGCGCGACGAAGGGCACGCCGCGCTGGAACGCTTCAAAGGCACTGGCCACATCGGGGTCGAGCATTTGGCGCTCTTCACCCTGCGCAAAGGCGTGAAGCACCGTGAGCAGAAAATTCAATCCGGTCGAGGATTGGTAAGGATTGGTATAACCCATGGCAAATTCACCGCTAGTCACCGCGGTCAAGAGTTTCTGTAAATTCAGCTGACCGTTGTCGCTAATTTGATCGACCTTCTGCTTTTGAACTACCACTCCAGCAACATTGGGCGCCGTGGCCTTGTCGATCAGCGTTAAGTCCACGCCCTGGGAGGCTAGCATCTGCCCCCACAACAGGTTCGACGGCGAGTAGGCATCCGGAACGTGTTGATTGGCCAATAAGAATGAAGCAGCCGCGCCGCTAGCAATTTTTCGGATAGCGATCTGGCCAATCTTACCGTTGGGCAGACGATTACGTTGACTGTTATATTGATTAGCCAAATCGACATAAATACCATCAACACCACTGCCGCCCTTCTCCGAACTGGTGAAGATCTCTACCGCCTCAACCTGCGAACTGTCGCGTGCGTCTACGGACCGAGCGTACTCATTAATATCCGGCAAGAGCTCCAGGAGATTGCTCGCGCTCAATTGAATATTGGCACGATATTGATTTTCAATCCGACTCGGCTGGATGGTATTCTCGATGATATCGGTCAACCTTTTCTCGGCTGCAACGAAATCTTTAACATTATTGGAGTCGAAACAGGCGGTTAGCAAACTCACCGCCACAGTTAAGCCAATCAGTCTTTGCATTGAGTGCCCTTCCCTTTAGTCCTTGCTGAAAGCTTGAGCGCGTGCGCCCAGCTCGCGTAAACGATTTAACGATTCTTTGAGTTCAAAAGAATCAATATCTTTAATATTGGCGACCTCAACCGTGGTCACGTTGAGCGCGGTGAGTAATTCTCGATTTTGCTCAACGAGCACACTAATCCGGGCTTCTTGTTGAATCAGCAGAGCGCGTCGCTGCTGCAGTGCGGCATTTTCCGACATCTCGGAATGCACTTCGTCACCCTTGGTGGTTCGCACGCTGCGAGCCGCCGCGACTATATCGTTGAGATTGGTGATCACAAGTTTGAATACGCGTCCGGTTTCCTGGCTGTAGCTCGCCATAGTGATGGTGGTATCACCCAGCTTCTGCTCAATGACCTGTCGATAGTCCGCCAGCATACCCATCAATCGACTGGCCTGTTTGGCCGATTCCGGTTGATCCAATTCGGCTAACTGATTGGCGATGGACTCGACTTCGGCATAGAGGCGCTGTTCTTTGGCAATTTCGTGCCCGATAAGGGCTGCATGGGCGTCCCGCTTGGCATAGCCCGCCAACAGGTAGAAGCCAACAGCGATCGCCACCGACAACACCGCTAAGGCACTGTAGAGGGCCAGAGCCAATAGCTGGGGCGCAAACCAGAACCAAAAGACACCAATACAGAGCACTGCGGCGGATGACGACACCCCTAAAACTCGTCCCATACTTTCCTCATTCGTCATTATGTCGACTACATTGCTCCCGATTGTACGCAATTTAAAGCCAAATTCGGTGGAAAATTACCCTTCCCTTATCTTTTGTGACTTCCTTCCAAAGGGATTTACTGTTCAATGGTGGCCGAATCGCGTCATAATCCGTGCAGAGCCATACCATTCAGTAAAGGATACAAGCCATGACCAGCCAAACGACCATTGCCCAAGTCGCGACCATGTCCGCCGAAGAAATTGCCACCTCGTTAGGCACGAAAGCCCCCAGCACCATTGCTGACGACATCCCAGATGACGTTAAGCAGCGTGCCAAAGGGCTGCTGGAGCGGATTCAACAGGTCGGCGATCGAGACATCAGTGCGCGTAATGACCTCACCAGCGAGGCTAAAAGCTTCGGTCAAGAAGTTCGTCGCCAAATCGCCCACCAAAGCGATCTGCTCAATGCGCCCATTAAGGACATTATGGGTAACTCGGGCGAATCGAGTGATCTCAGCCAGGACTTGCTCGCCCTGCGCACGAGGGTAGAAGAAGTAAATCCGAATAAGTTCGATTTCTCCGAAGGCACTCTGCGTCGACTGCTCAGCAAATTGCCTGGCATCGGCACCAAGCTTGAGGCCTGGTGGTCCCAATACCAGAGCGTTTCAACGGTTATCAACGATATATTGGCCAATCTGGAAAAGGGCAAAAATGTCCTGACCAAGGACAATATGACGCTCAAGATCGATCGCGACAAGCTGATGGAGTTTACCTGGCAACTGCAGGATCAATTGCAGATCGCCATGTTACTCGACAGTGAGCTGGCACAATGGTCGGCGGATCTAGAAGCCGCACAGAAAAAATATATCGAAGAGGACATTCTCTATTACCTGCGCCAAGAAGTTCAGGATATGCAGTTGTCTTTGGGCGCGGCCAACCAGGCCATTTTGGTGTCCGATATCATTCGCCGGGCTAATGAGGAGTTAATCCGCTCAACCGATCGGACCCTGAACGTCTCGGCTCGTGCCTTGCAAACCGCGGCGGCCCTGCAGGTCGCGCTGTCACACCAAGAAAAACAGATGAAGGCGGTCAAGGCGACGCAAGAAATGACGGTTGAGCTCCTGAAATCAACAGCCGAAAAGGCCAAGGTCCAGGGCATTCAAATTGTTAAGGAAGCCAATGATGTCAGCGGTATGATCGAAGGACTGCAGCAGGCCTTCAGTGACACCATTGAGGCCATGAATCTGCTCGACGCCTATAAGCAGGAAGCCCTGCCAGCCATGCAGAGTAACGTCAACCTATTGGATGACCTCAACAAGCAGATGAAAGAACAGGTCGAGCGCAACACCAAGTAGCGGCCCATTTCCGAAACGCCCTGCCGGCCCATGCCGGTAGCGGCTATACCATGGGACACCCCATGTCGTCCAATACTGGCTTACCGGGCCAAAAATCGGCGTTGAGGCGCAATCGGGTCTGCACCCGTTGGCCTGTCTTGCGAATCAGCAACTCGCCAACCACCTGATAACCACTTTTCCGCACCCCACGAAATGACCGAGTATTTTCGCTCGCGACAAATCCAAACAACTGCCTAATGCCATCGGGTCGTAACAGCTCTAATAATTTGACATGACGTAGGCCTTGAAAACCGAAGCCTCGGTAGGCTGGTAAGGTCAGGGCTTTGTAGTTATAGATGGCATCGTCGGGCAAGTTCAAATAAAAACCATCGGCTATATAGGCCAATTTTTTTAACCATACCCAGGTATAGCCGGTGAGTTGATCGCCATCCCATTGCACTAAGCAGCGGGCAATACCCATCCGTACTCGATCGACATCGAGTTGGGCAATTTCATAATCTGGTTTTTTTTTCATCGCCATCAGTTCATCCACCGAAGCAAAATGAAAATCGTAAAATCGTTCGTCAGCGGAAGACCGCTGGACATAGGTCGGTTTGGTGAGCGCAAGGAGCACGAGTCGATTGGCACCATGATGCCACAATCCGAGCCACCCGATGCGCAGAAATTCTCTGAAGCCGTACTCTCTATAAATCTTAAAAAGATAGTTGAGCTTAGTCACTAGTGTCATCCTTGGCAGTCCTTTGGTTTTGTAGATCACAGAGTAGCTTGGCAATAGGGTACGGATCTCGGTTGGGTATGTCATGACCCGCCGCATCGATCGCAGTTACCAACTGGGCAGATGGCACCAGGCCGACTATGCGTTCGCCATATTGAAACGGCACGCGCCGGTCGGTTTGCGACCAGACCACCCATGTTGGCTGATGAATTCGTGCCAGCGCGGCAAGCCATTGCGCGTTATAGGAACGCGTCACCGTTAGGGCCTGCAGCAGGCGGCTGTTGCCAAAGAAGTAGTTAAAGACTGCGCTCTGCGCCGTATAACGGGCGAGTTTATGGGCAAAAATATTTTGATACAATAATTTTTCGAAACCCTTTATCGACATCGAGCCGGGGTAACCAGACGGCGCTATCAAAATTAAGGCGCCCACTCGGTTAGGGTAGTGAGCCGCAGCCCAAGCGGCCAAGCTCGCGCCCATCGAGGTGCCGACTAATGTAACTCTGTCGAGGTCTAGGGCGTCGACAAATTGCATCAGGTCGCGGCTTTGTCGCGCCAGGGAATAATCTTCGCTCTGCCAAAATGACTGACCAAAGCCCGGCAAGTCTAGGCGAACCGACGGGCCGCACTCCCTGATGAGCGGCCATAGGGCCGACCAACTATTGAGTGAACCATTAAAACCATGCAGCAGGACAACCGCATCAACGCGCTCGGATATATTTTGAGTTTGAAAACGAATGACGCCTTTTTGAGTCGTTAGAAACTGTTGACCGGCCACCTCATCGACCCGATAGGCTGAGGGCCCAACCCAACCCAGCATGAGCGCCCAAGTCAGATACATCGTCAAAGTGAGCAGGCATATCCAGCAGGCACACAGAAAATATCTCGTCACACAGAATTCCTTTCTACGTTACCGTAAAATTTTTTCTTAAATCATTTTGATTAGCTAAAATTTATATTTTTTAAAATTTAAAAATATTTTTGCCTTTTAGCAAAAGCATAATTAGACTAATAGACACAAATTGTCTAGTAATTTTGTAAAGGAATATAAGAATGATAATAGGATTGGAAGCCATCTCTTTTCACACCACGCAACACTATATCGAGTTATCCGATCTGGCCGAGGCTCGGTCAATTGCGCCAGAGAAGTTCACCCGCGGTTTGGGTCAGCAGCAAATGTCTATTGCCTGCTTGCCCGAAGATACGGTGCACCTGGCCATTAATGCCGCCAAAAAAGCCCTCGAACGATTTAATATTGCACCCGAAGAGATCGGCATGTTGGTGGTGGGCACCGAAAGCGGTGTGGATCACAGCAAACCGGTAGCTGTTTATGTGCATCAGGCCTTGGGCTTACCCAGCAATTGCATCAGTTACGAAACCAAACACGCTTGTTTTGGCGCAATGGCGGCCATTTCCGCGGCGGGCGATTGGCTAATTTCCGGTCGAGCCAACAATCGGAAAGCACTAATAATTGCGGCCGATATTGCCAATTACGCGCTCCATTCTGCGGCTGAACCCACCCAAGGCGCGGGAGCTGTCGCTATGGTTATTTCCGATCATCCGACCCTGGTTCACTTTGATCGCAATGTCGCCGGTCATTTCACCCACAATGTCATGGATTTCTGGCGACCGCTCTATGCCAAGGAAGCCCTGACAGACGGTCACTACTCCATCGAATGCTATCTCGATGCTTTAACGCACACCTTGACAGACGCCAAACCCGAGCTACCTCGGCTGTCCGACTTACAGGCGTGCCTGTACCATGTACCCTTCGTCAAGATGGCCAGTAAGGCCCATCAGCGGCACTTCGAATACGATCAAGACCTAAAGCTTGAGAAAGCCTCAACCGATTGGCTAAACTTTGAGCAGTCCTATCAAACAAAAACCCTGCCCTGGCTCGATTACAACGCGCGCGTCGGTAATATCTATACCGGCTCACTGTTTTTGTCGTTAATGGCCCTGTTGGTCAACGGCAACCTAACCCCAGACCAACTGATCAGCCTTTTTTCCTATGGCAGTGGCAGCGCAGCGGCATTCAGTTTAATCCGTCCCATAGCCGGTTATGAACAATTCAAAAGCTGCATCGACCCAAGCTTGGAACTGGCTGGACGCACTCGACTGTCGATTAGTCAATACGAGGAGATCATGCAGCAACGCGATCAATCGATCACCGAAAATGACCGGATCGATCCAGCCGACTGGGGCCTCACCACACCCTATCTATACAACGGAAATCAGGCACACATACGGCAGTATTCCGACCTTCTCTAGTCAAAAAAATAATTATAGGCTGCTATATGACCTTCAATGGCGCACCGGTAAAAGAATTTAGCTATCTGGTTACGGCCAGAGATATACGACGCTTCGCTCAGGCGATTGGGGATACCAACCCGCTCTATCAGGTTGCCGATGATGACCTAGCGAAGGACGACGACCGAATGCTGGCCCCGGCACTTTTTTGTCAGGCGATGGCCTATCAGGACCTACCCATCGAAGCTTTACCAGCAGATCTCGCACCCGCTGAGCTGACCATCTCGGTACCGGGATTACGATCTGTTGGCGGCGCCAGTCACTATGAGTTTTATCAATACGTTCGGGCCGGCGATAAGATTCGTATCCGATCCTGCATTGAATCGGTCACCGAAAAACAAGGTCGCACCGGACTGCTGTTTCTGGTCAGTGTTACCACCTGTTTTACCAACCAACTCGGCGAACCCGTGGCCAAGGAGGTAGCGACCTATGTTAAACGATAATCCGATACCCGCCAACACCTTAGCCAATGACCTGGCCAATGATCTTAGAGTCGGCGACCCTCTGCCTATCTTTGATTTCGAGGTCTCTGCGGCGCAGGTTTTCATGTACAGCGCCATTACCTGGAATCGCCATCAGATCCACTACAACCAAGCCCAAGCGCGTGCTGAAGGCCATGCCGACATAGTGGTCCAGCGGGGTCTATTGGGGAATCTCTTGGTCCGATATATCAATTCGTATTTCGACAATATCTATATTGAGACCCTTGCTTGGAAGGTGGTATCCAGTTTAACGCCTGGTCAGGTCATTCAGTGCACGGCGAGTGTTATCGATATCAGCGGCAGCGGTTGGCAGCAAGCACTGCGGCTCCACCTCAGCCTAAAGCACAAAGAACGCTTAATATGCGATGCCAGCGCGGCGATCCGCGGCCGTCATAGGGCAGATGTTTTGGTGCCCTATAATTGGGGCAGTGAAGGGGTCTGAAGCGCATGTTCAATTTACAACAACTGGCCACGATGGCTCAGTATGTCGGTCGGGCGCGTGATTTTTTACGCACCGACATCTACTACAATCTGATCCTCTATCCGCTGGTTAGCCGGAAACAACGCAAACTGCTGGCGGAATGTCGGCCGAATCAAAGCCATACTTACACTTCGTTCAATCGATCACCAGGTCAACTGGAGGCGTTGATCGGTCCGGTGCTAAACTTTATCACCCAAGGTGCACACAGCCCTGGCCAGACGCCATTGCAGATTAACGTAATGGCCGGTTCCATCGGAGCCGAAGCCTACACTCTGGCATCGACGTTGCTCAACCTGCGGCCCGATGTTGATTTCCATATCCACTGTTCGGATTTGCACGAGGAGACCGTTGCTCGTAGCATCGACGGCGTCTACAGCGCCGATGAGGTCTTGGCCGGCCAACTGCCCGAGCGCTTTTTTCGTAATACCTTTGAACGGGTCGACGGCTTCTATCGGGTTAAGTCGGCCATCCGGAAACGGGTCACCTTCTTTAAGGCGGACATCGTCACCGACCCCCTCGCTAAGTTGTATCCACCCGGAGATATTATATTTTTGCAGAATGTCCTGTTTCATCTCGATTGTGGCGCGGCTTATCGGGCTTTTAATAATGCACTGAGTACCTGCAAAACCCACTATGCGGTCTTTATCGATGGTATGTCCTTGGATATGCGCGTGGATTTAACCCATCGGCATCAACTGGTACCGCTCGATTATAAGATACGCGATATTCATCAGCATGCTCGGCGGCATGTGCCCGAAGATTGGTGGAACTACTACTTTGGCGCCGAGCCTTACTTGTTTTTCAAACCCGACCGACAACGGCGCTATAGCACCATTTTTTTAACGCCTTAAGTAAAACGGGTATGGCGCTCGCCGAAACGATCGACGCGCCAAACCCGCAAGCGTTATACTAGCCTTTAGTTTCTAGCAACCTTCTTTTGGCAGCAACGGTCCGCCTTAATTCAGCCATTGTCGATCCTGGATCAAGGTGCCACGCGGATGCACTGGGCGTAGACCCGTGCCCCTAAACCATTAGTATTGCCGGCATAAAAGTTTTTAAAACGGCCGTACCAACGGTTTCCGGATGGAATTGATGCACTAACCTGTAGGGGTTCATAGTCAGTGGCCCAAAAGCCACCACCACTGAGCGCAAAACCTGCCGGACAACTAACATAGTCGTATTTAGTTGCATAATGATAACTATAGGATGTGCCATAGCTCACGCAGATTCCCAACACAGAGACGCTACAGTATGTATGGGATGTCACGCTGTTATCCATATCGAGATAGTTGCCATAGACCGTATTCGCAATCACCGTGCCGACATCGTTTGAGACACTGCACATTAGATTGCCATTATCGAGTACGGTACTGACACTGGTTCCCGCTGGGCAGACGCCCACCACATCGTTTTGTTTTCGGGCGTCCAATTCCGCTATGTCTTCGGCCAATACTTCGATCAGAGCGCTATTGAGGGCAATATCGGTCAAGGCGGTTACCAGGCTTTCATCCATTTGCGCCATATCTGCTAGGATGGCATTTTTTTCGGCCTCCAGAACCTCGATTGCGGCGCTGTTATCGCCCATGGTATTGCTCATATCGATGATGGCCAAATTCACATCCGACAAGTCGGTTAACAACTCGTCTATCTCGAGGCCCTGATCAGCCATATTCTCGACGAGTTCCACAAGAGATCCTTGCATTTCACTGTCCTTGGCTTGCAAAGTCAGCATTTCGACGTTCAGGGCATCGATCTGCCCTTGCAGATCCAAACCCAGATCGTCGACTCGCTGCACCAGTGCTAAATGCTGTGTCTCTAAGGCATTGAGATCAGCCAATACGGCGATAATTTGGTTACGCAACTCGATGAAGGGCCGACCATTGGGGCTCGACCCGTTAGCCGCTAGAACCCCAGTGGACAATAAAATAAGTGACACTAGGCCCAGAATTAATTTTTTCATAAGACAAACTCCTTTTAGCAAAATGAATCGAAATGCTCATACAACAGCCTGTTGTGAGCACAGTAATTTTACCTCATTGAGCTGCCTCCGCCGCTAGGTTTAAGCGGGGAACTATCTATGTTTTTATGGTAATTGATTTGGATCAACGAGGGACAAGGCGACCACGGCAGGCACGATTTTATTGCCGCTCAATATGGCTCCCTGGATGGGCGATGGGCGATGAGGGATGGGGGATGAGGGATGAAAATTGTGTTTAGAGTGACACAACCATAACCCCTCAAAACGTCAAAGATTATGGTGTGTCGGAGCGATACTGCCTATTGCTTCTCTACTCGATACGAACGGGTGTTGTCTGTCAGAGTTATGGTGTATAAACCTGGTCCTTGAGTGAAGGAGATATCAGGCTGCTCATAGTTATTGGTATAACCATCCGGCTCTTGGTCGCCGTACCAACGGTAGTCGGCGTAAAACTTAAAGCGTGGCCAGCCGTCCGTATTACTTACAGTGACGTCGAATTGCCAAGTGTTGTCGGCCACTAAGTTCATGGGGGTTCTATTCCAATTATTGGAACTTCCGCGAAAATCGACAAAGCTAAAGACCTTGGCATAGGGCTCGTCTGCTTTGCTGTAATCGACGGAGTCGATTAATTGCTTGGTGCGGTCATCGTTCACGCGGTAACCGGCAGGCTGCACTCGATTGCCCACGCCACCTAGGCCATAGGTTTTCAGACTAAAGTCATCGCCGTCGACCCTGATGATGCTGAAACCAATTTCATAGCCCACACCGTTTTCGTTGTGCGGATAGAAGGCCAGTTGGTCCATCTCATCGCTGGTATTATTTCTCGGCCATTGTCCGGCTGGTGGTGCAATAAGATAGCCGACACCTTGATTGTTGCGACGGCCGTAACCGGTTTTGTTAAAATCGAGACTCCAGTGGGTCGCTTCTACCGGCTTAACCCGCTGATACTCATGGACATGGCCGGTTATCGACCAATCGAGCTTACCGTTGAAGTAATCCACATAGGGCCGCAGGAATGGCACCTCATCTTTGCCACCGGCCGGATTGATGGGCGGTACATGCCAATAGGCAAAGCTCCAAGCACATTGCTGTGCCTCATTCACCTCAGCCTCGAGCCATAGGGCCTGCCGGCGTTCATTGTCGTCGGTGTTGCGTTCCGGATGACGACCATAGAAGACCGGTATTTCGGAATTCACACTGATCAGGCAAGCATTGCCATAGCGGAAACTGTAGTAGTCGGGCTGGTTCATATCGGGGTTAAGATAAAAATACTTCCTAAAGGTGCGTGTGTCTTCAGCGTTACTCCAGTATTCTTTTTCCCACTGTTTGTCGGGATCTTTGCCGCTGAGCGCTGGGTTTGCCGGGGTTTCATGATTACCAATGGCCGGCAGCATAGGTTTATAAGCGAATAGCTCCTGACCCTTGTCAAAAAACACCTTCCACCAATGAAAGCGGTCGCCGTTCTCGGGCATGTCATCCTTAACCATATCACCGACGGTGATGATGTAATCGAATTCGTCCATATGATCAGCAACGATCGACTGGGCCACGTCGTGCCAACGCTGCGCCATCTGCTCATCTTGCATATCGCCAACCACTAAGAAGTGGCTGTAATCCATATTGGTTTTCGCCGTGGTGAAGTGGTACTGGGGCGAAAACTGATCGCCCTCGCCCGTTACCTTATAAAAGTACTGGGTATTGGGCTGGAGATTTCTTAATGTGATATGACGGACCTTACCAAGGTCCGGGTCGACCGGCTCGACCGCGTCTTCCTCCTGCACGATCCAATCGTTGCTATAAGCTGGACGATAGTAGGCTTGGCCGACAAAGTACTCGCTCACATCACGCACCTCGTAGTTGATTACCATGCTGGTGGCCGGGTCTAAAACGGTTGGGGTATTGTCGCTATCGGCAAAGGTCGGATTCAAGAGCGTCAAGTACGGACCGATGTATGGCGTAAAACCTAGATCCAGGCACTCGGCATAGCTGTCATACCACTGATTGTCGGTGTAACAGCCCGAGCGATTACGCGAAAACTCATCCGCCCTATTGATAATAAAATTCAAATTCAGCCCTAAATCCAGTTCCGCTTGATATTGGCTGTTCATAGTCCAGCTGTAAAAGCCTGTGGCCGCATCGAGCTGCATAGCGGGCTGGGTGTTCCAGGTGTAGCCTTCGGCCTCGGAAATCGCTGTGCCGCCGGATACCCAGGCCCAGATGGTCGGTGCAGACTGAAACTCGGCACCGTTAACTCTGATGGTCAGGCCGGTTTCGGTGGTCGCGGCAACGGTTGGTGAAAACAGCATGGCGCCAAGCGTAATCCAACAGAAGGCTAGCCAATATGATGGGGATTTTCTATTTACAGACATGGTAAAGCTCCTTAGCACATTCAACCTCAGAAACGGACACACCAAGCTATCGGGCATTGGTGTTTAATAGTAAGAAGGATGCCTGAAGCGAAAAGCCTCGCCTAGAAATGACGTTCAATTGTGTGATGGAGATCAAATTTTATCACCGAAGCCAAAAAGGATGCTTACCGCGGCCGTTTGGTCAACCTAATTCGTCAATATAAATAATAAAGAGGATAGGCAAAGCCTTAGGCCGGCTCCGCAAATAGAGGATCTTTTTTTGTGATCTTAAGGAGTCGAGTTTAAAACCAATCGCCATGCCTTTTTTAAATATAGTTTTGTATTTTTGAAATACATATAAGATTAAGATCTAAATAACTAAAACTCCAACAGCCCAGCATTATTTTTTTGTCATCTTGCCTTTTCGTATTAAAATCGACCCTGATTATTAGTAAAACAATAGAACAGAGGTCCCAATAAAAACCAACTAAGTTTGGGCATCTCTAACTCACAAAAATATTCTAATTAGCCTTAGCTCCCAGACCCCATCATCATGGCCAACGAAGCGTCCCAAAAGGGTCAAAACCCTCCAGCTAGGCGACATACCAAAAAAATGCTCACATTGGTTGTCACTGCAACAAGAAATAAAGTATGAAACTTGCATGACGGCAAAAAAAACTCAAAATCTGCATTTAGCCCAGCCACAGCAAACCATTCGCTATAAAGCCTTGGCTGGACTATATTTAAGACATATATGGCTATTAAAAAAATAAATCAAAAACATTCCATCTCGCTACAGAGTCTATAGAGCGGGCCATACAGCGGAAAGCCTAGGGCGTAAGTGGGTGTTTACGTAGCCTCCCGCCTTGAGGTACTTGGGTAGTGGTGTTAAGATTGCCATTGTTATAGGCGGATAGGATGGTAATACAGGATACAGATTGCAGTTTCTGGTTACGTTAATGCGATTCATCTGTAAGACCACGGCAGTAATAATTACGCAGTTTAAAAGTCGACATCCTCAGGGAGCCAATAAAAATTCGGTTTCCAAATCCTCTATCCCGCAATAGAATAATTCCAATAAAAACAACGTAGCTTATTTATTTACGCTGTAAGACTTTTTTGAGTCTTTAATTTACCAAACGAACGGGAAAAATTATGAAGAAATTTCAAACAATAGTTGCGACATCCGTTGTAGCACTTAGCGCCTCATTGAGTTTCGGCGCAGATTGTGGCGATGTCACCATTGCTGAAATGAACTGGGCTTCTGCATCACTGCTGGCCAACATTGATAAAATTATCTTAACCGAAGGCTATGGCTGCAACGCCGAGCTGGTTATCGGCGACACCATGCCAACCAGTACTTCTATGGTTGAAAAGGGCGAGCCGGACATCGCACCGGAAATGTGGACCAGTGCAATCGCGGAAGTGCTTGAGCGCGCAGTAGCAGACAAGAAAATCCGCTACGCAGGTCGTTCACTTAGTGAAGGCGGCGAAGAAGGCTTCTGGATCCCACAGTATATGGTCGACGAATTTCCAGAGATGGCCACCATTGAAGGCGTAATTAAACATAAAGAACTCTTCATCAACCCAGAAAACCCAGATACGTTCCGTTTCATGGGCTGCCCTGCAGGTTGGAATTGCCAAATCACCACTGCCAATCTCTTTAAAGCCCTTGAGCTAGAAGAAGCTGGCTTTGAATTGGTTGATCCAGGTTCAGGCGCAGGCTTGGCAGGTTCTATTGCTAAGGCTTATGAGCGTGAAGAGGCTTGGTTCGGTTACTACTGGGCCCCTACTGCTCTGCTAGGCAAGTATGTAATGCAAAAGGTCGATTTTGGTAGCGGCATAGATGCTGAACATTTCAAAAAATGCATCGGTAACAAAGATTGCATGGATCCAAAGGTAACTATGTACCCACCATCCGATGTTTGGACTGTTGTTGGCGAAGAATTTGCGGCCAATGCTGGAGCGCCGATAATGGAATATCTTAATAGCCGTTCTATGACCAATGCTCAAACCAACGAACTGTTAGCCTGGATTGAAGAAAATCAAGCAGATGGCGAATTTGGTGCGATGTATTTTCTAGACAACTACCCAACGATCTGGAAGCAATGGGTAAGCGACGACGTAGCTAAAAAAGTAATGTCTTCACTGTAAGCACAACCTATCGGCTCCGCAACCTTGTTGACGGAGCCTTTCATTTTCTATAGAACGCCTGGAAATTATATATGTCCTGGTTTACAGAATTCCCTCAGTTAGACCGTTACCAACTTCTTTCAATCCGAAAAACACTGGACGAAGGTTTTCGAGAATTTACTCGATCCTACGGAGATGCGATCGAGCATTTTTTCGATCCGCTCCTAGTCTTCTTGATTGGATTTGAAAAGCTCCTGCTGGCCAGCCCTTGGTGGCTAGTGATCGGCGTCATTCTATCTATTACCCATTTCGCAGCACGATCTGTTCGCTTGACGATCGGCGTTGCCATCGCCTTAATCCTGATTGGGGTTTTCGGTATGTGGGAAGATACGATGCGCACCCTAAGCATGATTACTGTCTGCACCCTACTTTCTATAGTGGTGGGCGTCCCTGTCGGGATTGCAATGTCACGTTCTAATAGAGCACAGAGCATCATTACACCAATACTCGATGTAATGCAGACCATGCCCGCCTTTGTTTACCTAATTCCCGTGGTGATGCTGCTCGGCATAGGCCGAATTCCAGGCGTCATCGCCGTTGTTATCTACGCGATCCCCCCCGTCATTCGTTTAACCAACCTCGGTATACGACTGGTCGACGAGGATGTCCTTGAAGCTGCAGACGCCTATGGCGTTACACCTTGGCAGCGCTTGTGGAACGTCCAACTGCCGCTGGCGATGCCCAATATTATGGCTGGTGTGAACCAAACTATCATGATGGCTCTGGCAATGGTTGTAATCGCCTCAATGATCGGCGTGAAAGGCTTAGGCCAGCCGGTATTGCAGTCCATTACCAATCAGTACTTTACCCAGGGACTGCTTAACGGCTTAGCCATTGTGGTAATTGCCATAATATTCGACCGGGTCTCACAAGCCTATGCCAAACGTTCTCAACAACAATTCAGAGGTCGCGATGACTGAACCAATAATCAGCATCAAGGGTTTATCCAAGCTATTTGGCAAATCACCCGAGAAGCATATGCACTTGGTCGACGCCCAGATGGGCAAGGATGCGATCCTCGCTGAAACGGGCCACTCGTTAGGCTTGAACGATATCAACTTGGATATTTATCCGGGTGAAATCTTCGTTATCATGGGCCTATCGGGCTCAGGCAAGTCGACTCTGATCCGCCATTTCAATCGGCTGATCGATCCGACTCGCGGCCAGGTTATCGTAAATGGCGATGACATCATGGCCTATGATGAGAAGGCCTTGCGTGAATTTCGGCAGAAAAAGATGTCCATGGTATTTCAACGCTTTGGCCTAATGCCTCACTACACCGTGGTTGAAAACGTTGCCTTTGGCCTTAACGCACAAGGTGTTGCGAAGCCGGAACGTACCGAACGCGCTATGCGTTGGATCAACGACGTCGGCTTGGCCGGTTATGAAAATCAGTTTCCGGCGCAACTCTCAGGTGGCCAACAACAGCGGGTCGGCCTGGCCCGTGCCCTCTGTACCGATGCTGAGATTCTGCTAATGGACGAAGCCTTTTCGGCTCTCGATCCGCTTATCCGTTCTGAAATGCAGGACCAGCTGGTAGAGCTGCAGGACAAGTTGAAGAAGACGGTGGTTTTTATTACCCACGATCTCGACGAAGCGCTGCGGATCGGCGATCGAATCGCCATGTTAAAAGATGGCTGCTTGGTTCAGGTCGGCACTCCGGCCGACATCCTGTTGAACCCTGCCGACAGCTACGTCGAGAGTTTCGTACGCGATGTTAACCGCAGCAGAGCCTTGACCGTCGATTCCGTTATGCTACCCGCCATCCAGCGCATCTCGGCTAAAACGGTCGGTGAAGCCTTGGCGGAAATGCGCAGCTCTAAACACGCCTATGCCTTCAACGTCAATACCGAGGGCTATCAGGGCGCGCTATCCTTAGACGATCTGGAAGAATACCCAGATACCGAGCACAGCGCGGCTCTGTCAGACGAACATTACTACGATTCGGATCTGACAGTCGGACCAGAAAGCGTGATTGAGACGGTCATCCCAGAAACTCTAGAGCATGAATATCCGCTACCAGTAGTGGACAGCGAAGGAGAGTTACGCGGTGAGTTGAGTCGTGATGTCATTGTTGAGGTTTTAACGCCACTAGCAGCTGAAGAAACGGAAGAGCCTGACGCAACGCCGAAAGATAAAGAATGATCTAAGGCCAACGGCCTTGCTAGCAATAAGCAAACCCCCAAAACTCGCCTTCTTGGCGAGTTTTTTGTTGTCACAGACCTATCACGTAGCTTCTTAAATCTAATTCCCTACTCGCTTACCAGCCACCGATACATCACCAAGGCATCTATATGACCCTGCTGAGGATGATTGAACGCATTCGGCAGCCTTCCTATGGTTTCGAACCCAAGCCTACCCCAGAGCCTAATGGCCCCCTTGTTACTCGCAGCCACGAAATTAAACTGCATCGCCTGGTAGCCCAGCTCTAGGGCAACTCGCTGCGAGTGCTCACACATCTTAGTGGCCAAGCCTTGGCCCCTCGCTGCAGGGGACACCATATAACCGCAGTTGCAAACATGACTGCCCGGGCCGGCCTGATTCGTTTTGATATAGTATGTGCCCACAATCTCACCCCGATTTTCTATGACAAAGGTCTTTCGCGGGCTATCCAGCCAAGTTTTTTCGGCTTGCTCGGCCGTAATCGTAGGCTCATAGGCATAGGTATCGCCAGCAGAGACTATGTCATGGAAAATGGGCCAGATAGCACTCCAGTCTGCTTTGGTTGCCGCTCGAATAGTCATATTTAAAACTCTTGGCAAAGATACAATTACAGGGGCACGCGGTTGGATAGAGCCTTGGGTTTGATAATACCGCAGATTGGCGGTCTAGAACGCAAAAAACCCGCCGTTTGGGCGGGTTCTTAAAATTTGGTAGGACTACCCAGATTTGAACTGGGGACCTCTGCCATGTCAAGGCAGCGCTCTAACCAACTGAGCTATAGTCCTAAAGATGGCCGTATATTACGGATCTTCACGGGGCTTGCAAGCTTTTTTCAAAAAAATCAGACTTATCAGTGGCTTAGCCCATCATTGCGGGTCAAGGTTGGCTAGGACCAGGCTGCCATAAACCTCGAATTGACGGGGCTATGTCTGCCTATTCAGACCGAGGGATCCACCAGGGCCAGTGCCCTCTCGGCCAGCCGATGCTGCAATGTTAGGGACAATCCCTTATGGGCTTTTTGCAATAAATAGGTCAACTTAACCTGATCCGAGCGTTTTAAGCGTGGCAAGCGCAACCTCATGTTGCTGCGAATCAATCGAATATCTTGCCGGTCGGCATGGCTTCGCAACGCGATCGGGTCGTAAAAAATCTAAGATGCGGCCCAATAGGGCGAAGTATCTTGAGTCGGAGTGGTCCTTAAAGATGCTTACTGATCTCAATGGCTTGGGCTCGCTTATTGATATTCAATTTGCGATACAGTCGACGAATATGGCTTTTCACGGTCGAAACCGCTATATGCATGCTGGTGCCTATTTCATCGTTGTTCAAACCTTCGCCGATCAGCAACAACACCTGAACTTCTTTCGGCGTCACTAGATCATGGGCATTGGCATGCTGCCGATTCAGGCTGTCCAGTATACCATCCAATTGTTGAGCCACATTGCCGCTATCGAGCGCACTGTGACTAAACCAAACATTCCAGTCCGGCCAATCTCGCTGAAGATTCTCCGCACAGAATAGGGTACTTAACCAGATGGATTGGAGTGGTTTCAATTCACTGAACTTGGGCATTTCGGCGGCCCAAATCCGCAAACCTTCATTATCATTAAGCCATAGGGCTAAGAGCAATTTGTTTTTAAAGGCTTGCAGCGTTAATCCAACTCGCTCTGCGGCAACAATAAGCCGCCTCAATTGGGCGATCGCTTGCACCTTATCGCCGGCAAGGTAATGTCGAATCGCATAGGCGCGTTGATAGTGTTGGTAAAAATGGTTTTCAGGCGCACAAACCAAGTGTTTTTGGCGCCAAATACAATTAGGTTCAAATTCCAATATCCCGCTGCTTTGACAGGCGAGCAGGAATTCATTGGCATGGGCCAACCAATCGGTATGGTATTCGTAATTTTGCAGCAGATAGTTGACCTGAAAGGCCAAATTGCGCGCACTTTCCGTCTGCCCTCGCCACAGCGCGATCTGTCCGCGCTGGACATGGATATTTAACAAACCATAGTTACCCAGTGGTTCAATAACCTGCTCGCTCTTGAGCAGTAGCCGATCGGCCTGGGCAAGATCACCCTGTTCAAGCAGCAGCTGGGTTCTATTGCGGTATAAGAACTCCATATGGGGCACGTCTTCTATACAATTGTCATGCGCCATATTGATCGCATCGAGTTGCACCTCCAATGCCATGGTAATTTTGCCCCATGCCGCATAGACATCGGATATTAGGCACATGGACCATAACCGCTGTTGGACCAGACCGTGATCAAAGGCCAGTTTTTCCGCCTCTTTGAGCAGCGACAGCGCATTACTCAATTCACCTCGACAGAGGGCACTCTGACCCAGAACCGAATAGGTTACGGTACGCGATACGAAGCTGTCCGGTTTGAGGTGTTTCATGCCCTGCTCCGCCAGGTTTTTAGCCAACTCAAACTCCTCAACATTGTTTGCGGCTTGCGCTTGAGCGACTATGTGTTCGGCCCACAACTCCGGATAGTCTTCGCCCCCGGCATCGGGCAACAGCTTGGCGACCTCGTCCTCTCGATAGGTGGCTAACAACACCCAGGCCTTTAACAAGGACAGCTTACGATTTTGTTTGGTCGCATCCAGGCTGACGTAATGAAACATTTTAGTCAGAGTGGCAAATTGCCCGCGCTGATAGAGCTCAACCCCGGCGCTCTCCAAGACCATGAGGATGTATTTTTGTTCCTTAAGATGCAGACAGTGTTGCACCGCTTCGATGGTTAAGCCGTTGTTTAAAAAGGTGTGAATCAGATTCTCTTGCAGTTGATCCCAGTGATCTTTGCAGCCCGCCTGTAACTTCTTAATTAGGCAGTCACGGAATATATCTTGCAATCGATACCAGCGTTCCTGCCCCTGTACGCGATAAATAAAGAGCTGGCGTTGCTCCAGCTCGTAGATATAGGTTTCGCTGTCAGACTGTCGCACCAGACTATCGCAGAGAGCGGCGTTAAATTGCTCAAAAACACAAATATTAAGGAGGAAAAATTGTATTTTTTCCGGTTGCTGATAGACCACCTCATTTAGAATAAAGGAATCAACCTCGAACGCGCCCTGCCCCAACCGACCCGAGGCATCGATAAGATCAGTTGTGGAATGAGCGTTATGTGAAATTAATTGCATCGCCGCTGGCCAACCACTGGTCTTCTCAACTAGTTCTTGTACCACGTTGACCGGCACATCAAAGTTTAAATTCTGCTTCAAAAAATCTGCCGCCTCGGCCTCATTAAAAGCCAATTGGGTCGAGCCAATTTCAATCAACTGGCCCTTGACCCTAAAACTCGACAAGGCAAATGGGGGTTCATTTTGACAACATAGTATGACGTGAATTTGCACCGGTAACATTTTCAACCAGTGCCGCAATGCCTGAATAATAATCGGATCCGTTATGGATTGAATGTCATCTAGGATCATAAAGAAGGGCGTGGTAGCGAGCGCAATCTCCATCATCGCTTTCGATAACAGGCTGTGCAGATTGGCATATTCTTGCTGTTGCACTAAGGCCAAACTCTGCGGGCAGCCGCTGTTACTGGCCTGGTGCAGAGCCTGTATAAGATGATTGGCAAAATAGCTGGGATCGTTATCATTGATGTCTAAGGAGTACCAACCATAGGTCAATTGGCGCTGACGCAACCAGCTGACTACCAGTGTGCTCTTACCAAAACCAGCAGGCGAATAGATACAGGTCAAGGGATTGACCTGGCTCTGGTCTAGCAGTAAAAACAACCGTTCTCGCACCAATAATTTTTGATTGATCGATGGACAGATGAGCTTATAGGGTTGAATCCAGAGGCTCTGATTGGCTTTTTTTTTCAGAGGCATCGAATTAGTCACACATATTTATGTGATTTTATTCTAAGCAACTCCGGACCCTTTAGGCAGTAGCAAAAACTTTGCAGAGGGAAACTCCTTGTAAAGAAGGTGGAGAAATTGAGCGCGATCATGCCACCCATCCTTTTGGTTTGGACAAAGGAAATATATTTAAAATAATGTGCTCTGAGGCGCTCGCCACCTTGCCAATGCTTGCTCAATTGGCTTTGTCGCGCGACCGTCTGCTTGTTTATTGGCCACAACCTTGCTTTCGCTGGGCCATTCTTGCTCAGTGCTTCTGCAAGCCAATCTGTTGGGGGTTTTAATAACTGCATCCCGATCAGGTTTTGAACTGAGCTTTAATAGCTTTTTGTTATTATTATATTACCAAGCGCTATATCAAAATATTGCCAGAGTATCGTTCAATGATCGGTAGCTGTATTCCTCCTTAGGGGGCGCAATTGCAGGCGGAAGCCCAGGCATTTTTCTGCACCAGAGCCAAAACCTCTCGCCTATGTATGGGTCAGGCCCCGAAAGCTGGTTTCGGGGCCTAGAGTCACGATCGACAATTAACCCACACTGACTTGAGTTGATTTCTCAATCTAACGGGCCGAGTTAAAAACTAGCACCGGTCGCACCATCATCCGCACCGATGTTAAAGACATTATCAGGGCCCCCTTGCCATTCAGAGATCACCCAAGAATTCTCATCGGCTTTCACGCATTTCCATTGGACGACGGTGTTTTTTGGTAGACGCATCGTCTCGCTATCGGTCCAAGTTGGGTAGTTCATCGGTTCCAGTTTTTGCTTAACGCTGACAATCGCCCAATTACCCAAAGCAGGAACATTACCGACTATATATACACTGGTACCCAGCCGCGTCAGACCATTATTGCAACTAAAGTTAACGTTAACGGTTTCGGTCGGTCGGATATCGCCAATTAATTCATAGGACAGATTAGCATCATTGAAACGAATGCTATAGGTACCCGAATTACGGATAACTATATCCTTACCAGAACGTTCGGCGATTAGGTCGGCGTTATTGTCGCCATAATTTTCCACCCAGTTACTGAAGCGGTCAAATTTAAAGCGCGGCAGCCCGTTGTTATCGCCACTATCGAACACCACGCCGTCTATCTGCCAGATGTTATCGCCCATACAGGTCATAGGGCTGCTGCCCCATTGGTTCACGGTACCGCGCAGATTCAGTGCGTCAAAATTGCAATCTTCAGGTGGCGGTGGTGGCAGGGAGCCGATTGGGGCGCCAACATGAATTGCTGAGGCCGTCATGGGTGGTACATTAAAGGCTGCTAAACCGCTACCGTCTACACTTACTGAAGCACCGGTACAGCTTTGGCCAACAAAGTCATAAGAACCTTGGGTGACATCACAGTAGTTACCTTCGGGTAATCCGGTTGAAAAGGTCTGATTCAATGCAGACCCTTCTCGGTTGATCACCACGAAGGCTCGACTCTCACCGGTGTCAGTCTGACGGGCAAAGGCAATCTGATTGCCATCATTATGCCAACTGTGACCGATATTCCACGCATCTTGGCTGTAGTTATTGAAGCCCACCATGCCGGCGATGGCGTGCCATTGGTGCTCGCAGACCCAACCATTGCCACAGGCCACATCTTGGGTCGCCCCGTCGTTGGCAGGAGGGCCCATCCAATCGTTGATATCTTTGCGTTTCAATTGCCCATTCTCGTTATACTCGATCACGTTTCGAGGCCAGTCATAGCTGGACATCACCTTGGGTGACCCATAGGGCCATGCCAGCATAAAGACATTGGCCAAGTTATACACTCCGCCGTCATAATAGTTGGTAACGATGCCGCCGATAGAGTTGTTATCTGTGCTGGTCCAGTAGCCGTTACCATGACCACGTTGATTGTCGTGATTATCGGTAAACACCACCGCATAGGCACTGTCGACCAAACCCCAACCGGCGCTGCCTATTGGGAAATCATATAGCAGGTAGTCGGCCAAGGTGCCGTTACCATCGTCTCTGAATTTTTCACCGATGCGTTTACCATAACTGAATTCGGTAACCTGCATTCTTTTTCCCTTAACGGTAAACATGAACTCATCGATGCCTACTGCTTCGTTCGGTCCACCACCTATTACTTCCTGATATACAACCGGGCGCTGATTGGCCGAAAACCAGTTCGCCTCAGAACGAAGATCATGCATACCGGAATAGATACTGTCCAATTCACTCGCTTTAACATGTTTAGCGGCATCGATGCGGAAGCCGGCCACGCCCATATCGATTAGACTGTTAAAGTAGCGGATTATTTTACCCCGAACATCCTCGTTCTCGGTGGCTAAATCTGGCAGTCCGCCTTCTGCAATCCAGCAATTTTGAATTTCATCGGCGGAAACAAAGGGTTGGTTCCAATTTATCTCACACCAAGGATGAAAATCGTTTTGGGAAAAAACTACCGCGCCATCCGAATCATCGAACAATCGATAGTTTAGATTGCCAAATGGGGTACCGTTTGAACCGATGCCTGAGTCACCCGCCATATGGTTGATAATGGCATCAACATAGACCTTAACGCCGTGGTCTTGCCAGCAGGTCGTGACCATTTGTTGGAACTCACCGAGCGTACCGCTGCGACTGCGACCTAATTCATAGCTGACCGGTTGATAGCGTTGCCACCAAGGATATTGCTCTGTGTTGGTGTTGATCACGGCATGTTCATTGGGCGGAGACACTTGAATGGCGCCATAGCCCTTAGATTCCAAAAAAGCACATTCGTTTTGGATATCGGTCCATTTCCATTCAAATAGATGTACCGTCACATCTTTCGCCGGTGGTGCCTGCATGGCAAAAGCCATTGCGCCGGTAAAGGCTGCCAAACCCAACACACTGATTGATGTTCTTATTCTGTTTTTCATAATTTCATTAGCCTTTTGTTTTTGTATTGATTGCGGCCAAACCTTGTTGGCTGCACCCGGGGTTCCGAACTCTAATGTACCAAGATTCCGGTCCGGCAACGGTCACAAATAGGGTCACTTTTTTATGCCCTGTTCCCTACCTGAACACAATCTATGACCCGATCCAATTCAAGCCACTTCAGCCAGTGACTTATAGCGACTGCGTGCAGCTCCACGACCACTGACACCCAATTTCCGGTATATTTTGGTCAATTGATTCTTAACCGTCCCCAAACATAAATTCAAATGATCGGCAATGTCTTCATTGGTCATCCCCTTAGCAACACACTGCAGTAATTGCCATTCCCTAGGCGACAAGCCTAGATTTTGTGTCTGCTCCGGTTGGGCTCGATCTTGGCGAACCACCCGCGTCTTGACCCTATTGCCCCAGATCGCATGAATACGAGAAATAAAGGTCGACTGAAAACGTTGAATGGTGAAATTACTCTTGAACAGCGGCTCCAACCAAGATGGATGATACGCTAAGGGTTCGGCCAAATTATTGGCTTGACTGAAGAGTCCTATGCACTTAAATATCCACGGCATACGCTGATCGGTCGGCTCATGAAAATCTATTAGGGCATACAGCAACACCGCCATAGGGCCCACAGTAGGCCATATGGCAAGCCATTTTTCTAACTGAAGATCGGTGAAATCAACCCATTTGGGTTGCACCTCAATATCGTGTTGTTGCAGGACCAGATAGGCAAAAATCAAATTGCGCAAATGCAGTAATTCATCGGCCCCTTGAGGATGAACAACAGGCTGATTGTGCCGGCTGTACCACTGACTAATGGCATGGATCTGTTCAGTTTGATGCCAATGATTCAACAGCGTCTGTTCTGCCCTAACCAGCACATGGGGGTGTTGGGCACGCAATAAGGCTCGTTCAATCATCTCGACCGTTGGGCTAATATCATAGTGGTATTGGGAATCGACCCAGCATCTCAATCGATGCAATTCCAGCCGCAGCATATTGATCGGCAGACCGTCGATATCGCCTATTAATAAACAACGTTGTTCCAGCTCATTTAAAAAGGGCTCGGCCTCATAGGTGCGCAATTCGCGTAGCAACTGCTCGCAATGGGCGCGCAATAAACACTCATAAGAAAACAATGCCATGCCATTCTTTTCACGTGCGAACTGTATGGCTGCAAACCGTACATTGGTAGCGAGGTTTATTTGCCCCATTTGGGTCATCACCTGGGCTCGTTGATGGCGGTGCCACAACACAGAAGAGAGCAGATCAGATTGCATGGCGACCAGTTCACCCTGCTGAAAATAGTGCAATGCCTCCGCCAGATCCCCGCTCAGCATGGCCACCTCACCCAATACGCCGAGCGCCTGAGTTTGATAATAGTCGGGTAATTCACAAACATTGTCTCGAATTCTGTTGGCAAAGGCCTGCGCTCGTTCGAGGTCCGATTTGCGCATTATGGCCTGAGCTTCTACACACTCGATCCAGACCCGATACTGCCGTTGTTTATCGCACGTTAAGGTCTTCAACAGCCGATAGGACTGGTCGATTTTGGACTGCAAGATCTTTTCCGGCTGGAGGGTATGAGCGGCCAGATCAATGAACAGCAGATCTATATTTTCTTCAATCGGCGTGTGTTGACGAACCAAGGCAAGGGCTTCGCGCAGTAGGTTAGCCTTGCCCGATTCCTGGACTTGCCGACCGGTACGGATCAGACGAGTTATGATCTGTGCCGGATTATCCAATTGCAGGGCAAAATTTAGACCATCGGCCCAACGCCCTGTGCGATCGGCCCAGGCTAATAGGCGTAATAGCTCTAGGCGAGAAATTTTTTTCCGAGCAGTGCCATGCTGCAGTGCTTTTCGGACCAAGGAGGGCCAGCGAAAGTGATATTGAAAACCATAGTGCTGTAATTGAATCAGAAAGCCCGTGTCGACCAGTTCCTTTACAATTTCGGCGTCATGGCCGCGAAAGCAGGTCAATAATTCAGAGTCGAATTCGGGCACTTCTACTAGGAGGTTGGCAAACTGCAGCGCTGCAGGGCTCAAGCTGTGACTCATAACTTCCTTGATATAGCGGATTAACACCTGCTCTTGCAAACAGAAGTCATTTTCCTGTTTCTCCTGCTGCACCATTAAACCTAGCAACACTGGCCAGCCCTCACATGCGTTAACCAACTGCATGCGGTGATTGTCTTGGCGCCATGTTGGCGGCACGACGGTTGCCGTTTCCACGCTGTTAAAACGCAGGGCCGGGGCGGTGAATATCTGGATATTGCCCTGACAGAGCAGCCGCTGACTGGGCCGAGCAACACCATTGAGGCCATTTATTAGGATCTTGTGTTGGCTGGGCAAATATTGGGACAACTCATAGAACAGTTCGATAATACGGCCATCGTGTTGAGGGGTGAGGCCATCGACGACCAGTAAAAAGGGTTTGAGAATGAGATGCAATCGATCACCGATTTGTATTGCCAATTTGGCAACGTCGTTATAGTCGGCCTTAAAAGAAAAACCGCCATCGACGGTGCGCGCCAAGTAGGCCAACAAAATACGCGCGCCCGATACGAAGTCCTCATGGTGTTCAGCATTAACCCAGATTCGGCTTTCCGTCCAAGTCTCATAGACATCCAGTGCGAGTGCTGTTTTGCCATAACCTGAGGGGGCTAACAGAACATTGAGCGGGGCGACACCATCAATAATCCTCGGACAGAGTTGACGTTTGATCAATTTACCGGTGACATTGACCGGTCGAAATATAACTGAATCCATGATTATCTCTCCTTCAATGCAATCTTAACCGTTACATAATCGATCAACATTGACGTGAACACTGCAAGTCCCACTGCCAATATGTCGTCCCTATCGAATTCCCATATTGTTAAAATTTAATGGCCAAATGTATTCCTCCCTAGGGGGCGGAATTTGCTCTGGGGTCGATCGAAACCCTCTAGACAAGGCGTCTATCTTGTATATGCCGTTACCATTGACTGCAAATTGAGAACCTATTCGGGCCATCAAAATGCCAGATTGGCTCAATACAATTCCGTCTGCTGAGGAGGAATACAAAATATTTAAAAGTATTAGGATGGTTACAAACCAACAATAACAAATAAGTACTTTATCTAACGCATCGAGCTGTTAACGCACGGACTGGTTAATCAAGTTGCCGCCCTAAAGTAGACCTTTCACCTCAATCAGACGGACCACCTTTGGTGTGCCAATCCCTGTTTTAACCGAACAATAGATCGGAGTTCGATATGACATTAAGATTTTCCCTGCTGCTTACCTTATTGGTAAGCCAAATGGCCAGCGCAGACTGGTATTTCCGTGGCACACCAAATCAATGGGCCGCTACAGCGCTGGATGACCGAGGCCAGGGTGTCTATGCCACCTGCCAAACCTTCGCTCAGGGCGATGGTCAAGGGAGCCCTCGTTTCAAGATTGATCGCTTTGCCAATTGGGCGGAAAACTACCCTTCTGCTGACTACGAGGTGTCCGCCAATAGCAGTGTTGAGATTCGCTTTAACGCCCTCAACCAAGCCATCGATAGCGTAACTGTCGCCAACTGTGACGATGAAAGTACGCAAGACAGTTGGTACTTTCGCGGCACCGCCAATGGCTGGTCCACCACGGCCATGCTCGATGCCGGTCAGAACAACTACGAAGTTAGGGTGAGTTTTGCTGGTGAAGCCGATAATGCTCGTTTTAAGATCGATCATCGCGGTGATTGGATTGAAAACTATCCCAATGCCGATATAGTCGTGGCTGACTTCACCACCTATGACATTCGCTTTAATTCGGTGACCAAAACTATTAGCGTGGCCGAGGTAGGGGGTGATGATTCGATACCCGCGCAAGTTAGCGCCCTACCCTCGCCGGGCACCTATAGCAACAGTCAACGTATTCGTCTTCAGGTGAGCGACAACAAAGACGCCCAGCCGAGCCTGTATTTTACGCTTGATGGCAGTCAGGCAACGCAGGACTCTGCGCTATATGTCGAGCAGATTTTCTCGGCGCACGATATCGGCAGTGGCGATGACCTAACGATTCGGACCCTCACGGTCGATGCCAGCGGGAATGAGGCGGAGCAACGGTTTGCCTATCAAATTGACCCGATCCAAACCGGTACAATCGACTTCCGTTCCGAAACCATTTACTTTGTTATGACCGCGCGTTTTTACGATGGCGACGCGTCGAATAACTATTACAACCGGGACCGGATCGAACCCAATGATCCCCAATGGCGCGGTGACTTTAAGGGCCTGATCGCCCAATTGGACTATATAAAGGACCTGGGCTTCACCGCTATCTGGGTGACCCCGCCAGTGGTCAACCGCAGCGGTTTGGATTACCACGGTTACCACGCTTACGACTGGACCCAGGTGGATCCTCGCCTCGAAAGCTCGGATGCGACCTACCAAGACTTTATCAATGCCGCCCATGCTTTGGGTATGAAGGTGGTGCAAGATGTGGTGATCAATCACTCCAGTCAGTATGGTATACGCGATCAGGTTTGGATCGACCATCTGCCGATCAAATACTATGTCCCGGCCGGCGCCGAACAAGGTTTGGTTGATAACGGCGCCTACCAGGGAAACCTAGGTGATTATCAAAGCACCTTTCGCGATGACAATGACAACTCCGTTGCACCCTTCTGGTTTAGCAGTCGCAACAGAATCGATGCCGAAGGGGTGCTGCCGCTCGTCGATCCCCTAACCGGCGTCACAGTGCCCAAAGCAGGCTACAACCCCGGTCGATTCTTTGGGATCGATGCCGCGACACTGGACCCGGACTGGTATCACCAAGACGGCTTTATGGCCGGCGGTGACTGGGAGAATCCGACCTCACTGCAAACCAAACATATGGCCGGGGACACCATCGATTTAGCGACCGGCAACCAGAATGTGAAGGACTACATCAATGGCGCTATGCACAAGTATTTGGCCATGGGCGTTGATGCGATCCGGCTCGATACCACCAAACACATTGAACGCAACGAGCTGCTGACCTATATAGAGGATTGGCAAACCTTTAAACCCGGCACCTTTGTCTTTGGCGAGGTCCTGGTCAAGGGTCTGGGCTTTGGCACCGAAATCGGTAACGACAATGGCCCTGCGGCGATCCGCCCTTGGTGGTACACCCGGACCGGCAATGACCCGGCCAATCCAAGCGGCGACTCGAACCTATCGGTACTCGACTTCCCGCTGTTCTCAACCTTTCGAGACAATGTGACCCATGGCTCATTGGGTGGCATCGGCGGCGCCCTCTCGATGGATTGGACCTATGCTGACCCGACTGAACTGGTGACCTTCTTTCAAAACCACGATGTCGGCCCGGACAATGACTTTAAATTCCGTTTCGGCGGTGCCGAGGCTAACGCGGCCCTTGCCTACAATCTGTTGTGGACCATAAGGGGCATTCCATCGCTCTACTATGGCGAAGAAATTATGTTTAAGGCCGGCTTTCCGCACGATATCCAGAGCAATGATGATACGGTCGCCGACACTGGTCGTGCCTACTATGGCGATCACCTGGACGACCGCGCAGCCACCCAAAGCCACCCACTTTATCAGCACATTAAACGCCTGAATCAAATCCGCCATGCCGTTCCTGCGTTGCAAATGGGCGTGATGGATAAGGTCAACGAATGGGGCTCGGGCATGAGCTTCGTGCGTGATTATAATAATCAAGAAAGCTACGCCGTAGTCGGCCTGGCCACCGGTAACGGCCAGAGTATCTCGGTGTCGGGCGTGCCCAACGGTACCTACCGTGATGCGGTGACCGGCAATACCATCAACGTCAACAATGGCACCCTGGCCTTTAATGTTCAGTCTAATTCGATCGGCGCCTATGTATTAGACGGCCCCGGTAAGGTTGGCGAACATGGACGTTATCTGCGCTAGCGAGAATAAGAAAAAAGAGCTATGAAAATAGCCAAAACTTATAAGCCCCTTTATTGGGGCTTTTTCTATCGGTCGCAGAACTATTTCGTAGAATGTTTTAGATGTAGTTCTCAATCTAGGAACATAATACCCACTTAGAAATCCAGGTTCGGTATACTTTTTCGCTCAGACAGTGTTCGGTCTATACTCCGGTCATCTATACTCCGGTCATTAGTTAAATCTGTCTGTTTTTACACCACAAAAAATACCTACAGGGCCGTAACAGACCTCACGAGCAAAGGATTGCTACTACAGTGCCATACCCTCTCAGACAACTAACCGGTCTGATGTTGCTGTTGCTTACGTTTATTTCTCGGTTGCCTGCAGCCGAGTCCATTCCGGTTTTCAATCAAATTTATTCTACAACGAACATGGGGCGACATCCGTCTGAGCACAATATGCTCTTGGCACCGCAACAGGCCGCCGAAGCGTTGGCCGGTCACCGTATCCAGAAACTGTTGGTCGGCCCTAGCTCGACCGACCTGGTCCAGGTCGATATGCGACAGGGCGCGACCGGAGCCTATATCACTTACCAGCAGTCCTACTCCGGGCTCCCCATTTGGAACTATGACTGGGTACTAGTGCTCGACACTAACGGTACCCCGACGCAGGCCTATGGTGAATTAGTCACCCATTTGGAACAAGACCTGCCGACGGTCGAGCATCTGTCCGTTCACGCACAACAAAGCCTAAGCGATGCCTTTATCCAAAAATATTATTCCGACGCAGAAAGGGTCTTCCGTAACCGAGAGTCGAGTCAGGTCATATTCCTCGACGCCAACCAAAAAGCCCATAACGCCCTGAAACTGTCTTTTTTCACCGATCTAGTTAATGCCAACAGCCAGCCTGAACGGCCCTTGGTGTTTATCGATGTCGACACAGGAGCGGTCATCGACCAGATGGACACTTTGTTCCACCTTATTGAAGTGGGGGGCGCTGGCCCGTCTGGCAATAGTAAGGAGCCCCGGCGGGACTTCGACTCCAGCCTAGATGGTCGGGACGGCAACAAACCGGCCACCTTTATACTTACCAAAGATAACAATAACCGCTGCCATATGGACGCACTCAATGTCGAAACCCGCACTTCAGCAAACCTCAAGGCACCGGGCAGCGCACCCTTTAATTTCGACTGCACACACTCCACTCGTAACGACTACCAGGCCATCAACGAGGCCAAATCACCACTCAATGACGCGCACTTTAATGCCCAGGTGACCCGCCGTATGTATCAGGCCTACCTGGGCGAAGCACCCTATCTCGATAGTAAAATCATCCAACATGTCCACTACGGCAACCGTTACGACAATGCGTTTTATGAGGATGGGCAACTCTATTACGGCGATGGCGATTATATATTTTATCCCATGACCAGCCTAGACGTGGTGTCACACGAAATTGCCCACGGCTATACGGCCAACTATGGTCGGGGTCCAGAGCGATTGTTGGTGTCCGGCCAAGCACGAGCGATAAACGAAGCTTTTTCCGACATGTCTGGCGAAGCCGCCGAGTTTTTCCTGACCGGCACTAATGATTGGATGAGCAGTCAAGCCAATTACAAGCTTGGTGATGCGCTGCGCTATCTCGACACACCTACCCGCGACGGCCGTTCAGTCGATCAACTCGATGATTTCCAAGAGCAAAACGGCGAACACTATAATGCCGGTATTTTTAACAAGGCCTTTCACCGGCTGGCGACCACCGAAACACCCTGGAATAGCCAATATGCCTTTACACTGTTTGCAATCGCCAATCAGCAATGCTGGCTTGCCAATACTACCTTTGTGCAGGCAGCAGACTGTGTGATACAACAAGCCGGGGTAATCGCTACGCGGTTGGACAACGACACCGTGCTAAAGCCCGACGGCAGTTATTGGACCACGAGCGAACTGCAAAACCAGATCCGTAAAGCCTTTGCGCAGGTGGGCATCGCACTGATCACGGCAACCGATCTGGAAAGTGAATTTTCCATGAGCAGCCGTTTTAACCGCGTCGAATTCACCAATACCTCTAGGCTAAACGGTTTTGCGTTGAACCCGGGCGACTGGCGCTACGAATGGGACTTTGGCGATGACTCGGCGCTAAGTTCTGAACTCAACCCGATCCACGAATTTTCCACCGACGGCCCCCACACCGTCAGCCTGACGGTGACGGAAAAAAATGGCTCGCGCCAAGACCGGTTCAGTCTGGTCGTCACCACCCACAACGATTACTGTGCCGCCTTCGGTAGCAGTTTCGACAAATACTTCGTACAGGCTACGCGCTTGCACAACCGATTAACCACCAGTGACAGTCGAGGCTACAGCGATTTCAGCGCCGACCTAATCGACCTTAACCAAGGCCAACCGTTGGACTATGAAATTATATCCGGCGACCATCCCGATACACTGGGTAAAGACAAAAAATATGAACTGTGGCTCGATATAAACGACGATGGCGAGTTTCAGTACATTGAAAGGCTTATGTCTCATTACAGCACAGACGGCAAGGTGAGCGGTGTAATCCAATACATCGGTGAGCTCAATAAAACCTACCGAGTGCGTCTACTCGTGTCTGGCCTCAACTCCGACAAATTGCCCTGTGGTACCTACAACTCCGCCGAAATTGAGGACTACAGCATCCGCTGGAGCGATTCGGAGCTTGACTTTGTTATCACAACACTGGTTCAGGAAAACGCCGTAGAATTCCGCAATGACACCCACGATAGCAGGGTAACTCGTTGGCACTGGGAATTTGGCGATGGCACGCAGTCGAGCGAGCCATCCCCTTACCATCCCTATGCCCGGAGTGGAGACTACTCCGTGTCCCTAACCGCCTATGACGTCGACGACGCAGAACTGGCCCGCTGGGATTCGACGGTGCCGGTCCGAAACCATACCCAAGCGACTATCGTAATTGATGACATTAGCGCTTTAACGGTCACCGTCTCGGCCAGCATGCTGCGCTACCCGATCGGCACACAACTGCTCTGGCATTTTGATGATGGCGCCACGGCCAACGCAGAATCGGCGGTCCATTCTTATGCCGCGAGTGGGCAATATGATATCAGCCTGACCCTAACCAACGCCGATTATCCCGGCGGTTTAACGGTTATTCAGCA
>NZ_CEYAVF010000002.1:52680-65382 GCF_982785585.1 Reinekea sp.
TCAGCCTGACCCTAACCAACGCCGATTATCCCGGCGGTTTAACGGTTATTCAGCAAGTAAGTGTAGGCACCACTGGCTTAGCCAAGATCAAGCCTGCATTCAGCTACCAGAAAGAGTTCCGGCCAGACGGCTCAGTAACGGTGAATTTTACCAATACTACCGTCGATCCCAAAAACAAGAGTTTTGGACTCTGGTCTGTCACCTGGAACTTTGCCGAGCAAGGCAGGATACGTTCAGACGGGACGGGCTTAAACCAGACCACCAGCAAGACGTTCTTAAGCCCTGGCGAGTACCCGGCAACGCTGACCATAGGGTTTCGACAATCCAATGCAAGCGGTTGGTCCTGGGTTGAACAAAGTGTGCAACAAACCCTACACCTTTTCCCAGACCCAGTAGATGACTACTGCCTACCGGTTAGTAATGTGACCGAAGAGTATATTGAGGAATTTTCCATTCATAACCAACGTTTCACCAACGGCCAAGAAGGTGGCCTAGTCAATCCCGGCAACCCCATTGTCTTGTACAGTTCTGAGCAACATAACTTTGTCCTGACGGCCGGCTATCTCAACCCCGACGGGCTCAAATACGCAGAACACTATCACCTCTGGATGGATCTCAATCAGGATAAGTTGTTTGGTGATGGCTATTGGTTTCAGGATAAGAGCGAACGTTTGGCCACACACTGGGATTTCAGCTACACCGAGGATGGCCTGAATTATGGCCAGGGCTACGTGGCGGGCACTATCAGCCTACCGGCCCATAAACTGGACCAAGCGGTAACCCGAACCCGCATGCGTATTCTGCAGTTGTACGCCAACGGCGGTGACCTTGAACAACTCGACCCATGCTCCGATTATCAGTATTTTGGCAGTTATGGCGAAATCGAAGACTATCTGGTGGACTTGGTAAAACCATACAACCTAAGCGTGGCAGTGGAACAACAGGGCAATGAAATCGCCTTCACGCCCCTGCCAATCGAGCACAGCGAGATCGCAACATGGCAATGGCAATTTGGCGATGGCCAAAGTTCGAACGAATCGAATCCGGTGCACCAGTACAGTGTGCCCGGCCGCTACCAGATCGCACTCGACGTCTTCAGCAGCGAAGGCTACCGCCTGGGTAACTGGCAGCAGTGGGTTGTTATTCCGGAACCGACGGTAGTCAGATTTGACTATACCTTGTCTGGCAAAACCATTCGGGTCGACGGCAACCCCAGCCAGTATCCGGCAGGCTCAACCTTTGACTGGGACTTTGGCGACGACAACTCCAGCACCGCCAACGAACTGCTCGTCGAGCACACCTATGGTGATGCCGGCAGCTTCAGGGTCAGCCTGACGATTAGTAACGCTTTACTCCCAGGCGGCAAAAGCCTTAGCCGGGACGTTAGTATTTCCAAACCGACTAGCAGAAAGGGTGGTTCGTTTAATCCGCTGCGAATGCTCTGGTTGCTAGCCCTGCTGGGATGTCGGCGCTATTATCAGGTGACTTAATAGGCTGCAAAAATTTTGCGTGACCTAATAGCGGCGCTTTTACAGTCGTCAAACCACTAACAATGGATCCTCTGGAATCAACATGGATACCAGAGGGCTGTTTAACGATAGATCAATCAATCAATACTCAATTTTAGTTTGCCCATATAAGGCCTCATCTACTGCTCGCTCGCAAATCAACCAGTCTGTTGAGGTACGGCACAGGGCCGCGGCCTGATCAAGCAGTTCTATATTCTCTTCGATTAATGAAACTCTTGCTAATAACTCAACTCGTATGGCCTCGTCGGCCTCAACCTGAGCAAATGCATAGAGCGCCTCTTTCATTTGTTGGTTGGCGTACAATCGAGTCCTAATGCGCTCATCCTGGAATCGATATTGATTAACTTCAGCATTAGGCGGCAGCGCCAATTCGAGGTGGCCGGAGATCAAATAGGGCGTTGTACTAAACGAAATCACTTGCTTCGGTGCATCCCTAATATCGACGATATAGCCCATTTCGCTGAAAAGATACTCAAACAACCGTGAGGTCGTATCGATACAGGCATCTATATTGCTCGTGACGCAGAAGATTGTATTTTCATCCAAAATGGCCTGCAGTCGATCAGTCATCCCCCCTTTGGCATTGATTTCAATACTGTATACGGCGTTTTCCGTTAGCTCGAGCCACTCCTTGGTTTTGGTTTTTGTCTTTGAATAAAATAAAAATCTTACCTTAACCTTGGTCACCCATCTTTGATAATCTTCAATAGAACGAAAATGGAGTTTGGTGGTAACTGAAATTTCCAACCCTAACTTAAGATGGTGAATGAATTCACTCCCACAGAGCTCATCAATTGCGATCTCATCTTGAGTCAATACTGCGGCACCATAGGGAGACAGCTTTCTGTTTTCGATCGACCGATCCGTGGCATGGTAGAGCAGTTTGATGCTTGACGCAGAGGTCCTTGAATTTTCAGTGACCCTTGTGCTCAATGATGCACTAACCGATCCAGCGAACAGAACAAGATTTACACCGCCCTTTACTCGCCCATAGGTTTCCTCAAGATACCGCTCGTGGGACTTCAGGCCGGCATAACTGATATCGGCCTCGGTATTATTCCAAGTTACGATTTCCCCCATTACACAATGATTGCGCAGGGCAGACAGCTGACTGTCAAAACCCCGTCCAAGTTGATTTGCATTGAGGTTAACACCCGAGTAAAGACCGGCCTGCACCATTGAATGGCTTAGGCATGCAAATGCCAACATAAATAAGAGTGTAAATCGTTGAATGATCATAGTATCTCTCATTAGGCCGATATAAAAAGACTCACCAGTCGCGATGGTCTTTTTTATTGTTTAAAGTTAGCCAATAGTTCGATGAGCATCCTACGCGCTATTCATAGGTGGTTAAGGCAAATTCGCAAGGGGTCCACTCGAAGATTCCATCTGACAGATCCGTCATGAAGACAGGAGCCCAGCGCAGTTTCCGATAAGCCAAGGACAAGGGTTCGGTAACAAACCCAGCATTGGTAGCTTGTTGCCGAGCCCGTTCGCACTGCTCAACCTTGCGTGCAGTGGTCGGAATATCCAACATTGAGCGATCATAGGAAATCACGCAGCCCTCTCCGGTCGACCTACAAATCGAGTCGATATTATTCCAATAGTCAACACATAAATTCCCATAGGGATGCGTTTGGCAGTATTCCGCCGCATCAAAGAATAGCCAGGCGTTATTGTAAGCAACCGTCCGGAGTTGCACCACGTCTGAACGCTCGCTTTCTGGAATCCAACTGTAATAGGTTGAGAGAATGTCGGCGGCACGCTGCTCGTCCATCAAGGCTTTCTTATACCTATCCGTCAGTTCGAATAGGAGTTGATTCCTTGCGAAGCTAATAGTTTGGTACGCTGGGGCTAAGCGTTTTACATCGGCGGTAGATCGATCGTAGCGAGTCGTTTTGTAGCTAACCACGTTATAGTCAGATAACTGATTGAATTGATAACGAAAATCATTTTTCGCATATTGAATCGCTTGACTGAACAGATCAAAACAGGGTTGTGGGTAGCTTAAGGAGCAGGTCACTATATTATTCGGAATAATAGTAAGTAAACGGGTAGGCTCTCCCCCCTTTTGAATCGCCCTGACGGTTATTTTCACCGACTCCTTGCTTTGATCATCGAGAAAATCTAACTCTCCTTGGACATTCACTATCCCACCGGCTATATCAACGCCAAGGTAGCCACCGATTTCACGCTTGTCTTGGCTATTTAAATATTCTACGTGCATATTCACAAAGAGCTGCGCGCCATACTCGATTGAGGTGACAAACTCATCACCGGCTAACTCCATCAACCGCCCTTGATAGTCATTGGCAATGATTTCACCCACAGGGCTCAAGCTAAACCCCAAGTTCGCGTCGATGGGCAGAAACACCTTCTTCTTAGGGGTGGCCCCAGCAGTAAAGGTGTATGAACTGGCATACTCCGACTCCGCAGACTCCTTCGCAATATGAGCGCCAGCGTTTACCTGCACAGCACTGATATTAACCGATAGATCCACACTCCCGTTTAGGGCACTGAGTATCTCATCGTAGCTGGTATCGGTATCATAACGAAAGTCAAATTGCACACCGCCATATTGCTCACTCACAAGGCCCTTTACCGGCTGATGGTTAAGGAACTCGTGTGTTGAACTATTATAGGCGGTACCAATGAGTACGTGGTCATTTACCAGACCGGGAATGGTCGAACTAAAGTTATCAAGGGATTGGGATTGCAGTGCTGAGGGCGTCTTATCCTGGTTCACAGCCGCAGCGGTCAGACTGAAGACTGTAGCAAAACCTATTAGCATAAAACGGGATCCGATTTTTCTATTCATCTTGGTCACCCCGACTAATTAATTTTTAAGGTATGGTCTTCAACTTCACCATATCGAATATTTACACACGGATTGTCGCTGCCTCCGGCATAATCGTCGGTCACCCGCAGTCGGGTATAGCCGGTGTCGGCATCCTGCGGAATGACAAGATTAATCGAAACCTCATCGGCCTCGGCAACAATATTACTGATTACCATTTCATCCGAATCGTTTAAAATACCGTTACGATTCCAGTCGACAAATGCATGCCATGTACCTTTTAGACGCGGATGAAACTGCGCCTCGGTTAAGACTAGGCGTAACGTATCACCCCGATTAACCGGCATTATATGTCCGGAAAACTTCGAATAATTGGTTGCACCACTGGAATTGGTATACCCCCCCAAGCGGACACTTTTTATCGATAGATTGCGAGAACCATTTGAACTGATTGGACAATAGGTTCTGATGTCAATAGAGGTTAACAAGCCAATCATGCTGTAGCCTTGGGGTATAGTCTTACATCCTTGCTGCGATGACAGACCAGCCTGCCACTGACTTGGGTTTTCATGCTTAAAGTCACCAAATGTTGGGTACTGGGCATCAGCTCGTAAACCATTTTGTGTGTACAACCAATGGTTTTTTAGGTCGGATATCTTCTCTGCTTGACTGCGCGGGATCGTTGCACCATACATTCGCTCCCATGTCTCGATGAGCAAACCGTTATAACATTTTTCAAGCCACTGAAAACGACCTAATGCCTCTGTGGGCGTTAGTTGATCATTCCAAATTCCGTAGTTTGGGTATTCAGACCCATAGGCTGCGTTGCCGAGCACCAGCACCAGGCAGCTGACTATCAATGAAATTATTTTTTTAATCATTAATCCATTTCCTTATTAGCTATTTATAATGATTCGAGATCGAGCAGGCTGGCATCGTAAACATAGAGGTAGCCTCCCTGGCGAATATCTTGATTTCGCTGTCGACAAAAGTTACCAAGAGGATTTCTATTGCAGTACTCAACGGATTCCGCAAAGAGATATGCATTCGACCGGGCCTGTGAGGCCAACTCATTAATTTCATTTTTTTCTTCGCTGGTGAGATATGCGCCATAATAATTAACTATATTTTCTGCCCTGCGCTTATCCAACATGGCAGTCATCCAATCGTTACTAAGACGATTAACCGTTAATTTCGTTAGATAGCTGACATCATCATAGCCCGTCGGCGGGGTGAGAATAGACAGGTTTGGGCCTGATTGATCATAGCGGGCAGTAAACAACTTGACCGGATTATAGTTATCGAGCGTTTGAAATTGATGGATATAGGCCGACTTTAGATAGCGCACTGTTTCGGAAAAAAGACTGAAGCACGGTGTCGGATTGTTTAGGCTACACTGCATCAGGCCCTCTGGAATGATATCGGCCAACTCCATTGGATTACCACCAACCTGCATGGCCGAAATGGAGATTTTCACCGATCGCTTAACCTCCTCATCGATTAGCGACAGATCACCTCTGACACTCACCAGGCCATTGACATCTACCGATAGGTAGCCACCAATTATTCGTTTATCCTCGGCATTGCGATACTCTACTTTCATATTTACGATAAGGTAAGAACCATACTCGATAGCCGTTACAAACTCATCGCCCAGCTCTTCACCCCGGCTACCGGGATAGGCATTGGCTAACTGCACTGCGGCAAGAGTAGGTGCAAAGCCGTGCTCGGTATTTGGAATCAACCGCCTCTTTTTCGGTTTCAAATTAATATAGATGGTGTAAGTTCCGGTGTACTTGTCGGCGGCATTGTTCGACGCGTAAAGGCCGCCGGCATCTACACTGACAGCAGATAACTGAACGGATGCATCGAGACTGCCACTGACCATGTTCAGTAACTGCTGGTAACCCAAATCAACCGAGTAAGATATTTCACTTTCGGTATTGCCGTAACTATCGTCGATCATGCCGTTGACCGCTTGAAAACCATAAAAACCCAGTTTGTCACTATGGTATGCAGTACCCATCTGAATATTATCATTTTCAATGCCGAGAATTTCAGTTGCCCACAGAGGTGTCGAGAGAAAACCTGCAGCCAATATCGGATAGAGGCAATAGATCATGTTTCTTGTTATAACAATGACGTTATTTAGTATTTTGATCATGGGAGCTTCCTGTATGAAGCCGCCAAAATTTTTCAATAACCGTTAACACATCGATAGCCCAAACAGCGGGCTGACTGCTTCGCTAAATGTTAGGAAAGGCGGCGAATTAGGGCCAGCAGAAACAACTGCCGACCCACAACGGCTATTTTAAAGAGTTTAGGTAATCTTCATGCCACTCTATCGGCAGCGAGAGCAGAACGCCTTCTACCGTTGTAGGCGCCTTATCTTTAAAGCTAAGGGCCGACTGGTAGCCCAGATCACCGATAGCGATGCCATTGGCAAACATGACTTCATGGGCGTCATCCTCACCCAGTATTGGCTCAAGTTCTAGGTTATGAACCGTATCGTTGAACAACTCCTTGCCAACCGACAGCACGGTGGTGGTACCTAAGTCAGTAGACAAGCGATCGCCGGGTTGCACTTCCTGCGCCCACACAACACCGCGATTCGTGGTCACCACTGGGTGTGTCTCGGTTAATAGCAGCCTATGACCTTGATCATCTCGGATCTCGATCATGGGCAGGGCTTCATATCCAATAGAGGTATCCATAACTCTCATAAGGCCACCCTTGCCAGCGACCAAGTCTCCTATGATGAGCTCTTCAATGGGTTTGACCGCACCGGCTGGCAGGGTGATCAGAGTGCCCTTAGCAACACAACTGTATTCGAAATAGAGATAGGGCAGCTTCTCCGCTAAGACCCAATCGGTGTGATTGCTGGCGAGGTCAGCATTTTCGGCAACGAATACGGTTTCAATCGTCTCGGGGTTACCATATTCATCGGTAAAGGGGCTGAAACGATCGTCCGTTGTGGCTATATCACCATCCATGTCAATGGTGTCTTGGGACTTCACCTTAATCCGTATTTCCCACTGCACATTCTCAAAACGTTTGAACATGGTGCCCGCCGTTGCCGCACCTACACCGAAGACCGCATCTTCCATCGGTATATCCCAGGTCAACCTAGTACCAACGAAGCCCTCGACATCGACAAAGTGACGAATCTCAATGTAGTCAAAAAAACTACGTGCATCACGTGGGTTGCGCATGCTCGCCCATTCACCATTGGCACCGGCATTACCCGCCATTATCCAAGCTCCGGTTTCATTGCCCGTTATGGCGGCATCACCCTCACCCGGTGCATAGACTTGAGTAATTTCATGAAAGGTTTCAATTTCGCCTTTCAGGGGTATCTTAATCTTCAGTTGCGCATTAGGCGTTTGGGCGTCGTAAAGTTGAGGAATATCGCAATCGCCATGATCTCGGTTGAGGCAGACCTTGATATTGGGAGCCTGACTGGCCTTATGTTCTGGTGTTTGGTCAGGTGCTTCTATCTTGAGCAATCCATTATAGCTGCTAAGGCCGTCGCCATTCATCAGTGCTCGCGCATAGAGTCTGTTGGTCATCTTATGGAACAGGCGCTTGCCGCTGTTGTCCTGTGTCATCGCAAAGGATTCTATACTGAACTGATCACTGGGTTGGTAGTTATCGCGTATAAAGGCTGAATCAACATCCCCTAACGCCACAGAGCGATTGGCTTCGCCGGCATAAACGCGCCGTGATCCGGGCACGCCGATCTGTCGTCCGGCCGGGTCTTTGAGCACCACCGTGGTATAGGCGAAGGCAATATTGCCGGTTACATTTACTGTCGCACTGTTAAGCAGCCGAACCTCATTGGTGATGCTACTGAAGAAGCGTTTCGGCATCAAAACAGAATGGTGCATGGCTTCCTCTTCTGGCGCCAGGCCGGCCTGCAACACATAGAGGCTAGGTTGCATCAGGGCTTCGGCTCGAGCCTGTTCAACCATCCGATAAAACATCGGTGAGGCCTCCGCCGTGGTCTGTGCATAGCCTAGGTGTTCCATGATAGTGGCAAAGTCTGCACTGTCGGCCGGGTTCAGGTAGCCGTGTTGGCCTGAGCTGGATGGGTATTCCGGCTTATCGGCGCGGCTATCAGCGCTCTTCGATACCACCACTGCCGAAGACCTGCTGTTCTTCATGTCAGCGCTCACCAAGCTCAAGCTTGCTAGGCTAGTGATTATGGCTACAGCTATGAGTTTCCTGTTCATTTTTGTTCCTCACATGTTAGTCAGATAAATCTATGACTCAGTGCATGGCGATGAGCCTGAGCCCCTAGATGGGTGGATTGCCTCTTACTCGATGATCACAATGTAATCCTCAACTTCGCCAGAGCCTTGATCGAGGCTTATCAA
Source organism: Reinekea sp. (assembly GCF_982785585.1). Lineage (NCBI taxonomy): Bacteria > Pseudomonadati > Pseudomonadota > Gammaproteobacteria > Oceanospirillales > Saccharospirillaceae > Reinekea > Reinekea sp. Next base: position 61,383 of record NZ_CEYAVF010000002.1, read on the forward strand.
TTCACAGGCATCTGGTACGGCGTCTGATTTGACAATCAGCCGCAATCGCGTCGGACCGGTCGGCGCATCGACCGGCAGGGCAACTTCAATCCAAGTCGTTGCAGGATTATTACCGCCGGTCAGATAGATATTTTCATCAATATCAAATCTATGGTTTTGGTTTAGGTCCAGCCAGGCACCAATCTTTTTACTGCTGGTCGCGGAACCTACAGCGGTAACGCTGATCCATATCGTTTCCCCTCGAGGTAGGGCTTGCTTGAGCAGTTCACTACCGTAAAGGGTGTAGCCTTGCTCGGCTCCGACAGCGCTTGAATTGATCAATATGTTCCACAAACCCTTATGATGAATACCTACTTTTCGGATATAGAGACCATCAACGACGCTGCCTGCAGCGCAGTAGTCGTGGTCTGCTGGACCGTCGGCTGTAAGGGAGATTCTTTCTTGCACCGGATACTCTGAACCTAATGGCGTGGTCAATATAAGTTGAACGCTGTAGTCACCGGCCTGGCCGAAATCGAACCGAGCCCCGTGGGTCGCTGCAAATTCGGTATAGCGGGCCTGATCCAGGTGCCGATATTGCCAGGACCAGGTTGCCCCTGCCGGTACCGACTCACTGCGGTTCTCAAACTGCACCACGGTGCTATCCGCTACCACGCCATAACTAAAGGCGACCATTGGCTCGGGCATAGGGTCCGGCTGGGTCACCAGCGTCACACGATAGTCCTCATACTCGCCCATGCTTGCTCGACCGCAGGGCCGGGAAGCACTGGCCCAATCCATCAGCACGCGCAATCGGGTGGTCTGGCCCTTATTGGCGGGGCTCCCACCGGTCAGATCGATGGCGCCCGTAATCGCGCCCTGACTTCGGGTCTCGAGTAGTGTCTCGCCCGGATCGCTGAAGTCGTGATCGCCGTTTAGATCGGCAAACACCATCCAACGGCGGAAATAGAGATCATCGTTTGGGGTAAGGATAATGCTGTTTTCGCCTGCCAGGTTCAGCGTCAAGGGAGGCTCTGCGGTATAGTCGGCATAACCGCCCGGCTCGGTCTCCGACACCGCCATGGCCGTACCATTGAGGCTAACTTGGCGAATGTAATCGGCTCCATCGCCAGACCCGCTTGGGATGCAGTAGTCTGGTGCTAGATCAATTTCTCTCAGATAGTCATCTTGCTGGCTGGGCGCTTGGGCTCGAAGCCGAACGACGAGGCGGTCAGCACCCGCAGCGGGCAGGATATCGACCGTGTCCGCTAGCCGCTGGGTTACCTGATCGATGCTGCCATCATCGCCCAGATCCCAGTCATAGACCGGGCTGGTGCTTGTACCGACGGAACTGGTATTGCGCAACTGCAATCCATCGAACACACGCTTATAGTCAAACAGGGCTACCAACTCGGTGTCGCTGGTGGTCATAATATCGACCTTTGCAAAGGCTCGGATCACCGCGTAACGAATCGCCTCGGCGTTCCAGTCGCTCGGTAATGCGCTGTTGTGGGCGCGAAAGGTAGCCGCCGAGTCCACGATGCATTGGGCCGCACTCTCGTACTGCATAATTGGCACCCAACAGTTGGCAGCGGCGGTCAGCCAGAGGTCAAAGCCGATCAAGGGCGTCCAGCCACGCGCTGCGTTGTCGGTCACCAGATGGAAAAACGCGCGATTAAAGGGACCTGCCAGATGATGGCCAGTGACCTGGTAATGCCGATCCTTGGGCGTATCGATCGACTTACCATCGAGCGACGGTTGCTCAAAATAGCGCGCAGCGTCTGCCAAGGTGGGCTTGAAGGTGGCGGCGGCATATCGCCAATCATTTTGCTGAAAGCTTTGCTGCGCTATGGCGTATTCCGTTGCTTCGCCAGCGATGTCGGCAAAGGACTCGGCGATGCCCATCGATGTGCCGCCCCCCTGGCTCAGCAGGCTGTAGTGTTCCAGTACCGCGTGGGCCAGCTCATGGCCGAGTGTATCGGGTGCAACCTTGGGGTAGAAATAGCGTGCGCCGTCGCCCAGCGCGATAAACTCGCCATTCCAAAAAGCGTTATCGACATAGCCATAGCGAGCCTTGACGATTAAAGGTCGACCGATCTCATTGAGCGGCCCCTTGGCTCGGGTGATGGCAAAGTTGGCGTACAGATTGAAGGCGACTTGGGCGCTGTAACTGGCATCGTTGAGCGGTGAGTAGGCGCCTGTTGGGATCGAGAGATCCTCTTCATGGAGCCCTTTTTCGTTGCACGGGTAGCGATAGGCGGCACTGGCGTCTGTGCCGTTCAGCACCTGGACGTTGTTTTGCCAGGAGCCGTCTTCGGGCGCAACACCCAGGGTGCAATCGGTGCCGCTGCGGGTGACCAGAAAGGTGCCGGCGCTGAGGGCATCGATGGCCTGACCGACCCAGGGGTATTGCTGCGGCCCGGTCATCAGGTTACCGCCTGGGCCGCTGCCGGCTTGGGACCCATAATGCAGGCTATCCTGCACGGCTAAAATTTCGCCACTGAAGGCATCGATCAGCAGCTGAGGTCTTAGGTATTTACCTATGTCCTGATGCTCTGCATAGAAGGATAGGCGGATTACCTGTCGCGCCTGGCCGGCAATAATGCTGATTAACGATTGTTGCGCCCATTGGCTAATCGCCCAGTCGCCTTCTGCCGCTAAATTCTGCAAATAGTTTTCTACGATGTCGTGCGGCTCAAACGGCATGGACACCTCAGCCCATTGGGCTGCATGCTGATTGTGCAGTGCCAAATCAGCATCCAAGTCGTCATACACGGTCCCGTACAGGCGAATAATTTTGCCGGTCTTATCGAGATAAACGGCAACAACCGAGTCCGCCACATCGACACCCTGATAGGTCTGTTGCAACTGCCGAAAATCAGGCGCGACAACGTCTGATGTCACATCACGGAAACTTAACATGGCTCTTGCACCGAGGTAATCAGATACCCGCTGGGCTAGGCTGCTGGCCGACCATGATACGTCTCCATAGGTTTCTTTACCGGCCTGTTCGCCAGAGACCACTGGTGACAACCTCGAGAGAGGGGTCGCAGAAAAAGTGGCCGCAGAGGTTAACACCAGACCCATTAAAGGGATGAGTTTGCAAAACTTGTATGTGTTTTTAATATTTTTTTTAAGTAATAACATGGGCACCTCAATCCAGTGTGCAATACAGAATGAGTTAAATATTTTTATTTAAATTCGCAGAAATAATCCTGTATCGATCGTTAAACCATGGCCAAACTACCTCGATTGGCCAGGGCATTAACCGATCACAACGATACGAAACTTCAGTTCAGGTGTAACGGCTTAGGTGGCGCATTATCTATCCTTGCATGCTGTCGGGTGAACTAACTCGGTTGTCCGAATCCTCTGGACGGTTACGATTCAGGCGAGCAATGATTCTAACTCTGCCGTTCCGAACCGCGCACATGCCAGTCGATACGCAGCAATAGCAGCCAGAGGCATAACGGCAGTGCGAAAATTACAGCGCCGACTTTCGGTAACCGATTACGATCGAGTATTTTTTGTTGTTGGTAGAGATTTCCGTTCTGACTAATAGACAGTGTAACGATTATTTCTTGTGTATCTTTGGGCAACCTGGCGACATTATAAGTATGACGATGGCTCGCTTGAAAACTGCTCATCTCACTGATTTGGCCATCGCCGTAGTTCCATGCCCACTGAGCGCTGTCCAGATAGTGATTGGAATGATTTATCAAGGTCACATCAGCCGACCCAGGACTTACCTCTATATCAAACTCCAGTTCCGGATTGGGTTGGGGTTTCGGATCGGGTTGGGGTTTGGGTTTCGGATCGGGTTGGGGCTCCGGATCGGGTTGGGGTTTCGGATCGGGTTGGGGCTCCGGATCGGGTTGGGGTTCCGGATCGGGTTGGGGTTCCGGTACATTGATGGCCTGTTCTGCTTGAACTTCCCGGCCATCCGCTAAAGTGAGCATCAGTAACACGCTGTAGTCACCGGCCTGGCCGAAATCGAACCGAGCCCCGTGGGTCGCTGCAA